>NZ_JBANBK010000004.1:0-170671 GCF_053572325.1 Bradyrhizobium sp. UFLA05-112
GCTTCGCCGTTCTCCCCGGCGGGACCGCCGATCATCGCGGTGTTCATGCCGCCCTTGGCATCCGGGCCGGCATAGGTCGCTTCGAGATCGATGATGTCGCGGAGGAAGATCTTGCCTTCGTTGAGCTCGTCGCGCCAGATGATGATGGCCTGGAAGGTCAGCGGGCTTTCGCAGAGGCCAGCGATCATCGCCTCGCGGCCGGCCTCGATGCGTTTTGCAATTGCGATTTCGCCCTCACGCGAGAGCAATTCGACCGTGCCCATCTCGCGCAGATACATGCGCACGGGATCGTCGGTGCGCTCGCCCGGCTCGCTCTTCTTGACCTCGGTGACGGCCTTCTGGGTGACCTCGACGAGCTCGTTGTCGGTCTCGTCCTCGCCGCCCTCGTCCTTGTCCTCCTCGCCTTCGCTGTCGTCGGCTTCGGTGACGTTGATGCCCATGTCCGAGAGCATGGACATGATGTCCTCGATCTGCTCGGGCGAGGTCTGGTCGGACGGCAAGACTTCGTTAAGTTGATCAAAGGTCACGAAGCCGCGCTTCTTGGCCTGCTTGATCATCTTCTTCACTGCCGCGTCGGACAGGTCGAGCAACGGCGAGGGCGCGTCCTGGGAATCCTTCTCCGGAGCGTCCGCTGCCTTGTCGTCCTTTTCCTTGTCCTTCGCCTGCAGCGTCTTTGCCTTGGTGGCCATCCATTGCTCCTAAACGCGCTTCATACAGGCGGCTCGCACGGCGCCTGCCTGAATTCACTTGAACTTGTTTCGACGCTCTCGCTTCGTCAGATCTCGACACGGAAAGGGCGGCGCAAACCTCTATCGCCACCCTAGAACTTCTCTCGCCGGATTTGCCTAACGCTTCGTAAGCACCTTTGTCGCCGGCGAATGCAGGTAGAGTGCCAACAGCGAATGCGCGGATTTATTCCTGACGCGTCTGTTTTGCCTGCGGCCGCCTGTTGGCCAAAGTGCTACAAGACCGTTAAGCCTCGATTAACCCTGTTTCTGCCGCCAAACCTTGGATTTGGCGAGTCTTTTTGCGGTTCCGGCCCCGGCCGTCCGCATGATTCTTCGTTTCACACGCTCTTCTGAAACCGGCCCGACAGCTCGCCAAAACCCTCGATCAGGGCCTCGGTACCGTCGACCTCGGCCATCCTGGCCTTGACGTCACGCAGCCACGCCAAATTGGCCTCGCTGGGGTCTTCCCCCAAGGCCAGCTCGGCATCCTTCAGCTCCCTAAGTAGTGAATGCCACTGCCGATGCAAGGCGACGAGCTGATTCCATGTGGCAAGAACGTCATCCCGCGCCGCGCCCTCACGGGCCCCGAACACGGCCTGGGTCGTGATGGCTCGCTCAACCCTTTGAAGTAGCGGAGAAAATCCACTCCGATCGAGGTCGGCACGCATCTTCTCGGCCTGCTCCGAGGGGTCCGGGCTGTGGTGATGGTCGTTGGCGAAGGCCGCGATAATACCGGCGCGGAGCTTGTGGGCCTCGGGGTGGGCAAGCTCCAGCGCGGCCACCTCCTCCAGATGGTCGTGCAGCAGCCAGGGGTGGTTGATCAGGCTTTGCAGGATCAGCGCTTCCCGCCGGGAGATGGCGCTGCGCTGTCCTCGCATGATCGGGCTTGCCGCAAGCTGCGGGCTCGCCGCCTGGTAGGGGCCGGAGGGGAGCGAGGTGGGAATCGGGCCGCCGCGGCGCCCCTGGCCGGCGAATCGATTCGCACCGCTCCCGCCGCGAGGCTGGAAGGAGCGGCCGGGTTGCGAGCGGAAATTACCGCGACCGGCGAAGCCGCCGCGGCCACCGCCTTCAGGCGCAAAGGTGCGCTGGAGGCGCTCGGCCAGATCCTGGCGATAATAGCGGCGCACGACCTCGTCGCGGATGCCGTTGCTGAGTTCATTGATGCGCGCCTCCAGCGCAGCGCGGCGCTCGGGCGTGACAAAGCTGCCGCCTTCGAGCTCGCGCGACCAGATCACGTCCGCAAGCGGGCGCGCCGCCGCGATCACTTCCTCGACCGCGCCGCGGCCGCCGGAGCGCACCAGATCGTCTGGGTCCTGCCCCTCCGGCAGCAGCGCGAAGCGCAGGCTCTTTCCGGGCGCGAGGAATGGCAAGGCGAGGTCCGCAGCACGATAGGCCGCCTTCTGCCCGGCCTTGTCGCCATCGAAGCAAAGGATCGGCTCGTCCGCCATCTTCCAGAGCAGAGCGAGCTGGCTTTCGGTCAGCGCGGTGCCGAGCGGGGCGACACTGCCTGCAAAGCCCGCGGTGACCATGGCGATGACGTCGACATAGCCTTCGACCACGATCAGCGCCGCACCGTCATGCGCAGCTTTCCGCGCGGTGGCGTGGTTGTAGAGATTGTCGCCCTTGTGAAAGAGCGGCGTCTCCGGCGAATTCAGGTATTTGGCCGGGACGTCCTTCTCCAGCGCCCGCCCGCCGAAGGCGATGACGCGGCCGCGCAAGTCCGTGATTGGAAACATCACGCGATCGCGGAAGCGGTCGTACGGCACGGGGATATCGTTGCCTGCCACGAGCAGGCCGGTCTCGACCATGTCGTCGACGGAAACGCCCTGCTTGCCGAGATACTCCTTCAACGCGAAGCGCTCGGGTGGCGGCGGCGCATAGCCGAGGCGGAATTGCAACTGCGTCGCAGGCGAGATGGCGCGATCGGCGAGATAGCCCCGCGCCTTGGCGCCGAGGCGCGAGGCCAGCGTCTCGGCAAAGAACTTTGCGGCGAGCTCCATGACGTCATGCAGTGTCCGGCGCCGCTGCTCGTGCCGCGCGGCATCCGGGGTTGCCGCCGGCAGCGGCAGGCCGGCCATGTTGGCAAGCCGCTCGACCGCTTCGCCGAACGGCAGGCCGTCGGTCTCCATCACGAAGTTGATGATGTCGCCGTGCTTGCCGGAGGAGAAGTCGTGGTAAAAACCCTTCTGGTCGTTGACGTAGAAGGACGGCGTCTTCTCCTGCTGGAACGGCGACAGCCCCTTCCACTCGCGCCCCGCCTTCTTCAGCTTCACGCGCTTGCCCACGACCTCGGAGACCGAAAGCCGGGCACGCAGCTCGTCGAGGAATTGGGGCGTGAAGCGCATAAGGTGATTCTAGACGTGAGTCGGGGCCCTGTACCAGCCGGCTAGGCATATAGGGCTGGCTCACGGAAATACGACGGTCGTGGGGTTTCTCCCGGATATTCACAGGGGCTTTCCCGCCACGTCGCGCTTGAACCCCGCAGTGTTCCGCGCTTCCATGCTCCCATGTTCACGACCTTTCGAGGCGGCCACAGCGGGGGTTGGCGCGTCACCTCGATCTCACCCGTGAAGGGTGATCCCCTGCCATTCATGCCGGCGCTGTCGGTGGTCGACAGCGAGGCGGCCGCGCTGCCGCTTGTGCCCTCGCGCAATTCGTGGCGGCTGGTCGGCGTCGCAAGCTATCTCCGCTACACCGAGCGCGCCGAGAAGGAGCAGCTCGTCGCGGTGCAGGCCGGGCTCGGCCGCCCCGAGGCGACTTGCGCCGCGCTGATCCCGATCCGCAAATCGCAGGCCTGGTGGGACCTCACGGCCGAAGAGCGGCGCAGGATCTTCGAGGACAAGTCACACCATATCGCCAGCAGCCTGCGCTTTTTGCCGGCGGTCGCGCGGCAGCTCTATCACTGCCGCGATCTCGGCGAGCCCTTCGACTTCCTGACCTGGTTCGAATTCGCACCGGCACACGCCTCGCTGTTCGAGGAGCTGGTCGCAATGCTGCGCACGACCGAGGAGTGGTCCTACGTCGAGCGCGAGGTCGACGTGCGCGTGGTGCGCGAGGTGCTGGCGGGCTAGTCCTCGAGGAATCTGCCGGACGCGATGCGGGGCAGGTCCGTGACCGGCCAGTTGTAGACGTAGGTCCAGGCGTTCCCGGTTGCGCCATCTGCGAGCGTGACGTCGATGAGCGCGCGCAGATATTCGGTCGGCTCGGGAAAGCCCTCGCCGCAGGCCTCATACATGTCGAGCTCGCGCAGCAACTCGTCAGGCGCGCGGAGGCGAAAGAGTTCGCCGTGCACGAGGTCGGACGGTGTGTCCGATAGCAGGAGCCCCGGATAATGCTTCACGAGAACGAGCCGGCCGCGGCAGGTCGCATCCCCAAGGAAATCAGCATGCGCCGCCAAGAGCCGCGCCATCGGATGGTCGAAGCCGCGCATCAAGGTGCCGTAGACGAAGAGACGATCGGTCATGGGGTGTCTATAGCCGTCAATTCTACGGAACAACAGCGCCACCCCCTCAATGTCGTCCTGACGAAAGCCAGGACGACATTGGGAGGCATTGCCTATCACCGACGGTGGCGCGACGGCTCACGCCGCCTTCACCACCTCATCGCTGACCACCTCGAACTTCTTCAACTCCATCCGGCCAAAGCTCGTCGACAGCGCGACGTCGGCAGCGTCGCGTCCCGTCGCCATCAGGATGCGGCCGATGCGCGGGACATTGTGGCGGGCATCGAAGGTGAGCCACTTGCCAGAAAGATAGACCTGAAACCAACCGGAAAAATCCATCGGGAACGGCTCGGCCGGAATGCCGATGTCGCCCATGTACCCGGTGCAGTAGCGCGCCGGAATGCCCATGCAGCGGCAGAAGGCGACCGCGAGATGCGCAAAGTCGCGACAGACGCCGGAACGGCTTTCATAGACGTCGTGCGCTGACTTCATGTGATGGGCGTGCTCATAACCGAAGGTGACGTGCTGGTGCACGAACTCGGTGATCGCGCAGACGCGCTTCCAACCAGGTTCACTTTTGGCGAACAGCGACCAGGCGATGTCGGTGAGCTTGTCGGTCTCGCAATAGCGGCTCGGCATCAGATAGAGCAGCAGCTCGTTGGGCAGCTGCTCGATCGGCAATTGCTGCGCGGTCGGCATCACCTCGTCCGCCAGGCCGGTGTCGCGCACCAGCGCGCCGCCTTTCAGCGTGACGCCACCCGCGGGTGCAACCAGGCGGCCGCAAACATTGCCAAAGCTGTCATGATAGAAGCGGATCGGCACATCTGGCTCGGCCACCACCGTCTCCTTGCCGATGATGTCGGCCTGGCGCGAGGGGTGGATGTTGAGCATGATCACCATCGGCGTCGACTGTGGCGCAGCGTAAGCAATCTCGAAGCCGACCTTGATGTCCATCTACAATACCTCTGGCTCCAGCTCTTCGTCGGTCTCTTGGTCGTCCGAGACCACCTTGATGTTCACCTCCATGGCCTCGAACGCCTCGGCCGAGCCGAGATAGACCCCATGCAGCGGGATCGCCTGGCGCGGACGCGGGCCACCGCGACGCGGATCAGATCGCGCGTGCCGACGATGCCGTTGGTCGGGTCGAACTCGATCCAGCCCGCGCTCGGCAGGTACACCTGCACCCAGGCATGCGTCGAGCCGCCGCCGACATGGCGCGTCTCGAGATCCTCCGGCACGAAGATGTAGCCGGATACGAATCGCGCGGCGATGCCGAGCCGGCGCAGCGCCTCGATCATGAATAGCGCATAGTCGCGGCAGGTGCCGGTGCCCCTTTGCAGCGTATCGAGCGGATGCTGCGTGCCCTGCTCGTGACGCTTGCGATACTTGAAGGCCTTGCGGATGCCGTGCGTCATGCCGCTCAGGATCTTGAACGTCGGCGTCGGCGCCTCCTCGTCGAGGAAGCTGCGCGCCCATTCCGACAGCCCGCCGTCGGCATCGGCATATTGCGGCGTGATGTAGTGGCCGAGATCGGGGAATTCCTCGTCGTCATAGACGAAGGGATAGAAATAGGCCGGATCGTCCGGCGTCAGCGCGAACTCCTCGACCGGATTGTGCTCGACGGTGACGTGCCAGTCGAACGTCAAGACGTCCGCGCGCTCGTCGAAATTCGCGATCGCGACCGAGTTGCCGAACACGTCATGGATCCAGTGCAGCGACATCGGCTGAGGCGAGATGTCGAGCCGGCTGTCGAGCACGCGCAGATCATGACTGTCGCGCGGGCGCAGCATGATGCGATGCTCGCCGAACGCCACGGGGCGGTTGTAGCGATATTCGGTCTTGTGATGAATCGTGAGCAGCGGCATCGTAAGGCAATCATGGTGATTCTGGGCCGGCTAATCTATAGCGTTGGCTGCTCAATTTTAAGAGCGGGGTGCATTTTCCATAGGCAATCAGGATGGTTTTAGAGGCGGCCGGCACGACGAATCAGCTTCTCGGCAAAGGCGATAGTCCGCCGGTGCACGAGACGAATGCGGCAGGAGGCGCGCCCTTCCTGCTCACTTGCGATCATTACGGGCGCGCGCTGCCGCACGCGCTCGGCGATCTCGGCGTCGCCGAAAGCGAGCTGACACGACACATCGCCTGGGACATCGGGATTGCCGGCGTCGCCGAGCGGCTCGCTGGGATGCTTGATGCGCACCTTATCGCACAGCGCTACTCGCGGCTCGTGATCGACTGCAACCGCCCGCCGGGCGTCGCAAGCTCGATCCCCGTGATCTCGGAGGCAACGGCGATCCCGCGCAATGAGGGGATTTCGGAAGGAGAGCGCGAGGCGCGACGCCGCGAGATTTTCGATCCCTATCACGGCCGTATCAATGCGGTGATCGACGCGCGCGTTCATGCCAAGCGCCCGACCGTGCTGGTCGCGCTGCACAGCTTCACGCCGGTCTACGCCGGCGTTGCGCGCCCCTGGCACATCGGCACGCTCTATCACCGCGACACCGTGCTGCCGCACCTCCTGCTCAAACATCTACGCAGCGAGAGCGATCTCGTCGTCGGCGACAACGAGCCTTATGCGGTGAGCGACCTAACCGACTACGCCATCCCCGTCCACGGCGAGGCCCGCGGCCTCCTGAACACCGGCATCGAGATCCGCCAGGATTTGATCAACGACCAATCCGGCCAGCAGCGATGGGCGGAACGGCTGGCGAGGATTTTTGCCGAGGTCGAAGCGGAGCTGCGGGCGGAGAGGTTGGTGTAGCCCTCACTTCGCCCTTGTCAGCGCCAGCCAGATACCGCCACCGATCATGAAGCCGCCGGAGACGCGCGACATCATCCGCGTGCGGCGCGCCGAGAAGAATTTTCGCGCGCGGCCGGCAGCCGTGGCATAGAGCGCGTCCGTCATCGCTGCCGTCACCATAAACGTTGCACCCAGCAGCGCGACCTGCGGGAAGTGATCGCGGTTCATGTCCATGAACTGCGGAATGAAGGCGCCGAAAAACACCAGCACCTTGGGGTTCGACAGCAGCACCAAGAAGCCTTGCAGGAAGAAACCGCCGCGCGGCGGCGCCGGCGGCTCGTCGACCTTGACGCCCTCGACCGGCGCCCAGATCAGCTTGATGCCGAGCCAGATCAGATAGGCGGCACCGGCAAAGCGTACCCAGTCGAACCAGTAGCCCATGGTCGCCATCAGTGAGGTCAGCCCGATCGCGACGACGCCGATCACGATCGCCAGCCCCGCCTGCGCGCCCGCAACGTTGGTCAGCGCCGCCCGGGTTCCATGCCTGAGGCCATTGGCGATGACGAGCGTGACGATCGGACCAGGCAACAGCGCCAGCGCAATGCAGGCAGCGACGAAGGCGAGATAGGCTTGCAAGGACATCATGGGGCGGACTCGCTGAGGGAGTTGTCGTCGAATTAATGCACGTTTGGTGCGGCGGCGAAAGCTCGACGTGTGTCGCACGCAGAATCCACAAACGCCATCGTCATACCCCGCGCAGGCGGGGTATCCGGTACGCCGCGGCCCCTCCGTATCCCGTGACCGTCTCTACACTACTGGATCATCCGCTTTCGCGAAAGCGGGTGATGACGGCGGTGCGAGCGGCACGATCGTGCGCCTCTCACCTTCCGTCCAGTGCCGCAATCATCCATCGCTTCATCTCCTGCGTCTCCAAGAACTCAATCGCGGCGCGCTGCATCGCGCGCACCTCGCCTGCGCCCTGCACCACCGCGACCAGCAGATCGCAGCGACGCGACAGGGCAATGCCGATCGCCGCATGGCGCGCACCGTCCGACATGTCGAGATCGTAATGCCCGGCGCGGCCGTACAACTTGCCGACGCGCACCGCTTCGCCCGGCGCTGTCGCTGCAAAATGCGGGTTGATCAAGTCGAGATCGGCCACGCGATCGACCTCGTCATCATCGACGACGCCACGGTCGCAATTGCAGAAGCCGAGCTTTGCGCGGACGTAGAGCTCGGTGCCCGCGCAAGCCCCACCGCAGCGAAACGCACGGCCCGCAGGCCAGCCATCACGCGGGAACGGCCAGGCGGTCTCCCGCCAATGGACCGATGTCTCGGCCGGCACCGGCGCGAGTTGATACGCGCCGACCCCGGACGCGCCGAGCGCGATTGCGGAGGCCAATATGATCGCCGCGCGCCGCATCGTCAGTTCTTCGGCAGGCCGGCGACGGCGCGTGCGGAGCCCGTCAGCTCCAGAATGTGCAGGCCGGTGTTGGCGCGATCGACGATGTAGATGTAGCCGCGGTCATCGGTCTCGACATTGTTGGTCTGGATCGCGACCTTGCAGCGCTCGCCGCCTTCGATCGGGATGCAGCGCTTGTCGGTTGCCTGTGTGATCGCCGGGATGAAATAGCCGACCTCCTTGGGGTGGTAGGGATCGCGGATATCGAGCGCGCGTACGCCGGCATTGAAGAAGGCAATGAAGGCCATCCTCTTGTAGTAGACCGGCGCCATGCTCTCATTCGACGAATGTGAGCCGAAACGGCCCCCGCGCTGGCAGAACTGCCCGCTCGCCTCGGGCACCGTGTAGCTCGAAACGATCATCGGCCGCACTTCGGTCGTAACGTCGGCGAACCACACCATCTGCCGCGCCTCACCGCATTCGTTCAATATCGCCTCGTCGACGATCATCACGATATCACGCGTCTTGCCGTCCTTGTCCTCGGCGAACTCGGCGACGGGCATGTCGAGCATCGGGAACGTCGTATGCGCGCCGTTGAAGGCGGACATCGGCAGGCGCGCGATTTCGGGATAGCGCAGGTTCTCCGGCGTCGGCTCCTTGCCGCCGTTCAAGAGCTTCTCGCGATCGACGATCTGCAAGATGCCGCCCTTATTGGTGCCGTAGCCGAAATAGACGCGGTTGCCCGTGGGCCCGGTCGAAATCGGTCCGTGCAATTCGGTCGGCACCGCGCCGGTCGCGCCGGGCTCCTGGCCAGGCAAGCCGAAGTCGCGGACCTTTTGCGGATGTGCGGGATCGCTGAGATCATAGACCTGTGTCATGCGGCGCGTGCGCCAGTCCGGCGCACCCGAGACGAGATAGGCAATGCCGGTGTCGCATTCCCACCAGCTCTTGTGCGTGTCCTTCAGGCCGCCAAGGCGCGTGACGAGCACAGGATTGGCGGGATCGGCGACGTTCCAGATCTCATGCGCCTCGCTGCCGAAGGTGCGGAGCATGTAGACGGCATTGGCATCGCCCTTGGGCAACGACTTGCCGTCGCACACCCGCACCATCTGCGCGCCACCGGATTCGTACTTGCCCTCCTGACCCGGCAAATGGCGCAGATACTTGGGATGCGCGGGGTCCGTGACGTCGACGATCGAGGTGCCGTTCGGCTCGGCCTGACCCGTCAGCGGATTGACGGGATTGGGCACGTCGTCCGTGCCGCCGTGATGTCCGATATAGGCGATCCAGCGATCGCCCTGGTGATGAATGGTCGGCTGATAGGCGCTGCGCGCCTGGAGGTCGTTATACCCGACCAGCTTCATGTTGGAGGCTTCGGGCGGGGCGCCGATCATCTGCTGCTTCTGGGCGTGGACGGTGCTGCAAGCAAAAAGGACGAGGCAGGCAGCGAGTTGGACGCGACGAAACATGTTTCCCCCCGGAACCAATCTCCGTTGGCTGAGACAGAACGCTAACACAGGGACCGTGCCGAAAACATGATCTCGAGATCAAGGCAGTCATTCCGGAAACCATGCAGCGGTTATCCGGAATTGCGAGATTCCGGGTTCATCGCTGCGATGCCCCGGAATGACGACGCTTGACATGCAACTATTTGGTTGCCTATTATCCCGCCATGGATGAGGTCTTCAAAGCGCTGGCCGACGCCTCGAGACGGTCGCTCTTGGACAGGCTTCACGCCAAAAACGGCCAGACGCTGAACGAGCTCTGCGAGGGCCTGGAGATGACGCGCCAGGCCGTCACCAAGCACCTTGCCATTCTCGAAGAGGCCAACCTGGTCACCACCTTCAGGCATGGCCGCGAGAAGCTGCACTACCTCAACCCGGTACCGATCCATCAGATCGGCGAACGCTGGATCAAAAAATTCGAGCGCGGGAAACTCGCCGCGCTCAGCGAGTTGAAACGTCAACTGGAGAAGCGCGATGAGTAAGCCGAGTTATGAGTACGTGACCTATATCGAGACCTCGCTCGAGGCGCTGTGGCAGGCGTTGACCGATGGCGATTTCACCGAACGCTACTGGTTCGGCCATCGCATCACCTCGGACTGGAAGCAAGGCGCGCCCTACCGTTTGACCAACAACGGCAATCCGACGGTGGAGGGCGAGGTCATCACCTTCGATCCAACAAGGCGGCTCGCCTATAGCTGGCACAATCGCAAGCCCGAAGCCGCGGGCGAAGGGATCTCGCGCGTCACCTTCGATCTCGAACCACGCGGCAAGGTCGTCAAGCTGACGGTCACGCATGACCAGCTCGGTGAGGACGGCAAGACCCTGCGCGACATCTCCGGCGGCTGGCCGATGGTGCTGTCGAACCTGAAGAGCTTGCTCGAGAGCGGCCGCACCATCGAGATCGTGCCGCCAAGCTATTCAAAGAAGGACGTCGCGTAATGCCGCGGCCCGAATTCGTCTATGTCACTTATATCGGGACCACGCCGCCGGTGGGCATCGAGGGATTTGAATAATGAACATCGATCAGTTCAAACCGCTCACGGTCTACACCATTTACATCGCATCCACGCCTGAGAAAGTGTGGGAGGCGCTGACCTCGGCCGAGTTCAGCCGGATGTATTTCTTCGGCAATGCGGTCGAGGTCGAGCCACGGCTCGGCGGCGCGTTCACCGTGCGCACGCCGGACGGCGCGTTGCATATCAGCGGCGAGGTCCTCGCATACGAGCCGCCGCGAAAGCTCTCGGTCACCTTCAACGTCAACTGGCCCGAACTGATCGAGAAGCTCGGGCCGACGCTCGTCACCTACGAGATCGAAGAGGCCGGCGACGCCGTCCGGCTCACCATGAGCGAAGGCCACGACCGGCCGCTCAGCGACGACATTCTTGCGGGCGGACGGCAGGGCTGGCCCGCGATCCTGTCGAGCCTCAAGAGCCTGCTCGAGACCGGCAAGCCGCTGGTGGTCAAGATGGGCCCGCCGCAACGAATGCTGGACGCGCTGAAGGCGATGGGCATCAAGACGCCGTAGTGGCCGCAAGCTCCGCCGTCGTCCTGGACAAGCGAAGCAAAGCGGAGCGCTGATCCAGGACCCATTACCCCAGGGAGATATTTGGCGAAGACTCGTTGTTACGACGCGCCACGACTCCTTCCTGGGGTAATGGGTCCTGGCGTTCGCCAGGACGACAGCATGACTACGGCACCGGCGCGACGATGCGGCGGTAGAGATGCCAGGTCGCATGTCCGAGCACCGGCAGCGTCACGACCAGTCCAAGAAAGTACGGCAGCGCCGACACGATCAGGAGCATCACGATCACGGCGGCCCAGCCGATCATCGGCAAGGGGCTGGTGACGACCGCACGCACGCTCGTCACCATCGCGGTGACGAAATCGACATCGCGATCGAGCAGCAGCGGAAACGACACCACCGTTAGCGAGAACAGGATCAACGACAGCGCAGCACCGACCGCATTGCCAATGGCGAGGAACAACAGGCCCTCATTGGTGGTGAGCACTACCGTCATGAATTCCTGCAAGCTCGAGAAGGAAGCGTGCAGCCCGAGCAGCAGCGCGATCAACAGCCGCACCTGGTACATCCAGACCACAAACATGAACAGCGTGACGAAGGCCATCCACCCGATCTCGCTGCGCGAGCGTATCGTCGACCAGATCGCACCGAAAGAAACGGGCTCACCTCGCTCGCGGCGCCGGCTGACTTCGTAAAGACCGATGGCGACGAACGGTCCGATCAGCGCAAAACCTGCTGCAAGCGGATAGACGAGATAGATCAGCCCGAACGCGGTGAGGCAGAGCAGGATGGCGACGCCGCCGGCGGCATAGAGCACGCCGAAGCAAAGCCCGTACAGCGGCAGCGCCTGAAAATCTCGCAGGCCTTCGGCCAGCGCCTCCGCGATGTCGGTCGCGGCCACAGGGCGCACCACCGGATCGACTTTGCCCGAGATGGACATCGGCTTCCTCCGCGAATCCCCCTCGCGCGATCTTTGCCGCGCGCGGTATTCTTGGCGCCAATGATAGTCCGCTCTCGAAGAGCGTGCACGGGAGAGTTGAGCGGTCAGCAGATACCGCAATTGTCTTTCGGGCACTGTGCCGCTTGATCTTCGCCCTTGGTCAGGGGTGCGCCGCGAGCAGGAGCGCCACAGCGAGATTGGCCACGAACAACGCCGCGTCGATGACGAAGATCCTGAGCATCGGCCCCTTCAACACGGGCCAGTAAGCTACCCCGACGCGACCGCCGCGCATCAGGACCGGAAGATTATAAGCGAACTGGCTAAAGTGGCAGGCGGCGAAGAACAGGAACAAGACCAGTTGCGCTTCGATCGGCTGGAAGAACGGCGGCCGAACGACAAGATAGAGCGAAAGAATTCCGATCGGCAGATTGATCCCGCCCAAAAACGCCACGCTGGCCGACAAGGTCGGCGCGATCGGATTGCCCCGCTCCTCGCGCGGCACGAGAATCTTCAGTGTATTGCGCTGCGCTATGCTGAACTGGATGAAGGCACCGCCGAACCAGAGCGCGTTGAAGAGCAGAACGAAATCCGAAAATCGCATGGTTACTTTCCGTACCAATTCGCGCCCATGCCTCGACAGACTCTTCGGCGGCCGCGCGATCCATTGTCTGTCCGCTCTTGGCGCCGCCCTCCCCTGGTTCGCGACCAGGAGATTGGCAAAGGCCGCTTTTCATGTCAACTAAGTTGACTTGATATCAGTTGCTGTCGGCGATCGTCTCCATGACAGCCATCCATGCGGCAGCACCAGGCGCCCCGACGCGCTCGAACGCCTGGCGCAGTACCTTGCGCTCATGGTCCGATGCCCTTTGCTCGATGCGTTGCCCCGCCAGCGTCAGGCGCAACAGTTTGGAGCGATGCTGCTCGGGCGAGCGCTTCGCGGTCAGGAGCTTACGCTCCATCAACAGCTTGAGCGGCCGGTTCAAGGCCTGCTTGGAAATGCCGAGCGTCTCGATCAGCGAGCCGATTGCGATATCGGGCTGGCGGGCCACCACGTAGAGGATACGATGGTGCGGGCGCGACAGGCCCTGCTTCGCAAGATATTCGTCGGCCAGGAGCGTCATTCCGCGCCAGCCGTAATACATGAGCTCAAGCGCCGCATCCAGATCGTGCAGCTTCTCGAGTGAAGCGCGGTGAAGACCCGCGGCATGAGACATCTTTGGCATCATCTGACTGCGTCGATTGAACGAGTTCATCCCCGCATCCGCACCGTCGCGAAGAATTTTCGCACGTCGCGCACGAACAGGTCCGGTTGCTCGAAGGCGGCGAAATGGCCGCCCTTCTCCATCTCGCTCCAGTGCGTGATGTTGTGGAAATTGGGCTCCATCCAGCGGCGCACGGGCGCGATGATCTCCTTGGGGAACACCGCAACGCCCGTCGGCACCTTGACGACCGGCGTCGTGCGGCGCCTGCCAAAGCTCTCCCAATAGAGCCGCGCCGAGGAGGTCGCCGTTTCCGTCGCCCAATAGAGCATGACGTTGTCGAGCAGCTCGTCCTTACTGAAGATGTTTTCGGGATGGCCGTTGCAATCGGTCCAGGCCCAGAACTTTTCGAGGATCCAGGCCGCCTGCCCGCTTGGCGAATCCGTGAGGCCATAGCCGAGCGTCTGCGGCCGCGTCGATTGCTGCTTCGCGTAGCCGGCGTCGAGATCGACATAGTGCTTCAGCCCGGCGAGCGCCCGCTTCTCCTCGGCCGTCGGCTCGCCCTCGACCTTCGGCGCCGAATTGAAGGCGAGCGTGATGTGGATGCCGGCGCAATGCTCACCGTCCTGCGCGCCGAGAGAAGTCGTCACTGCCGAGCCCCAATCGCCGCCCTGCGCGCCGTAACGTGTGTACCCGAGGCGGTCCATCAGTTTCACCCAGGTCGCCGCGATGCGGTCAACGCCCCAGCCGGTCGCCTTGGGTTTCGCCGAGAAGCCGAAGCCCGGCAGCGACGGGCACACCACGTGGAAAGCATCAGCCGGATTGCCGCCGTGTGCGGCGGGATCAACCAACGGCGCTATCACCTTCTGGAATTCGACGATCGAGCCAGGCCAGCCATGCGTGATGATCAGCGGCAGCGCGGCCGGCTCTTTCGAGCGCGCATGGATAAAGTGGATGTCGAGCCCGTCGATCTCGGTGGTGAACTGATCGAAGCGATTGAGCTTTGCCTCCCGCGCACGCCAGTCATAATCGTTGGCCCAGTACCCGCAGATCTCCTTGATCCACGTCAGCGGCGCACCCTGGCTCCAATCGTCGACCAGTTCCGCCTCTGGCCACCGCGTGCGCGCAAGGCGCGATCTGAGGTCGGCGAGGATATCGTCGCTGATAGCGATGCGAAACGGCTTGATCGCGCTGATCATCGGTTGCCTCCCCCAGTTTTTTCATCATTCCGGGCGCGCCTCTTGGCGCGAACCCGGAATCCATTGATCAACGGATTCGGTGGCACGATGGATTCCGGGCTCGACGCTTGGCGTCGCCCCGGGATAACGGTCCTATCCAGTCAGCGCCGCCTTCACGAGTCCACTCGCCTTCGCGAAATCCATCTGCCCGGTGTACTTCGCCTTCAACGCGGCGATCACCTTGCCCATGTCCTTCATGCCGACGGCGCCGGTCTCGGCGATTGCATCGGAAATCGCCCTCTTCACGTCATCATCCGACATCTGCTTGGGCAGATAGGCCGAGATGACGGCGATCTCCTCGCGCTCCTGCGCGGCGAGTTCTGCGCGGCCGCCTTTTTCATAAAGTTCGACCGCCTCCTGACGCTGCTTGATCATCTTCTGGAGCACGCCGAGCAACTCGGCATCGCTAAGCGGCGGCTTGCCGTTGCCGCGCGCCTCGATGTCGGCGTTCTTGATGGTCGAATTGACCATGCGCAGCGTGCCGAGCTTGCGCTCGTCCTTGGCCTTCATGGCCTCTTTCACCGCAGCGTTGATGTCGTCGCGCATCATGGTCCTGGTTCCTTCAATTGTGTCGCGCCTGATTTAGGCCGTTCGCCCCGGGGAGGCCAGACCGGAAGATGAGAGGTTTCGGTCCATTATTTCCCCAGTCGGCGCCAATTTGGCGCAAAATTGCGGTTCGGACGCCGCTCCCGCCCGAGCGGGCCTGCCAAATATGCAAAAACGCATGTGAATCAGCGCTTCTCCGCTTTGACGGCAGCGCCGCGCCGGACTATGTAGCGGGCTCATGACACAATCCGAAAACGATCCCGCCTGGCCGGACCATAAACCGACCGCGCTCCTCGTGCTTGCCGATGGCACGGTGCTCGAAGGCTTTGGCCTCGGCGCCGAAGGACACGCCGTCGGCGAGGTCTGCTTCAACACCGCGATGACCGGCTATGAGGAGATCTTGACCGATCCGTCCTATGCCGGGCAGCTCATCACCTTCACCTTCCCGCATATCGGCAATGTCGGGACCAACGAGGAAGACATCGAGACGGTGAACATGGCCGCGACGCCCGGCGCGCGCGGCGTGATCCTGCGCACCGCCATCACCGATCCCTCGAACTACCGCGCCACCCGCCATCTCGACCAGTGGCTGAAGGCGCGCGGCATCATCGGCCTGTCCGGCATCGACACGCGCGCGCTGACCGCGCTGATCCGCAGCAAGGGCATGCCGAACGCCGTGATCGCGCACGCGAAGAACGGCGAGTTCGACCTGCACGGCCTGAAGGAAGAAGCGCGCGAATGGCCCGGCCTTGAGGGCATGGACCTCGTGCCCATGGTCACCTCGGGTCAGCGCTTCACCTGGGACGAGACGCCCTGGGAATGGAATCAAGGTTTCGGCCGCCTGGACAATCCTGCGTACAACGTCGTCGCCATCGACTACGGCATCAAGCGCAACATCCTGCGCCTGCTCGCCGGCGTCGGCTGCAAGGTGACTGTTGTGCCGGCGACCACATCGGCCGAAGACATCCTGGCGATGAAGCCGGATGGCGTATTCCTGTCGAACGGCCCGGGCGATCCGGCCGCGACCGGCAAATACGCCGTGCCGGTGATCCGGGAAGTGATCAAATCGGGCACGCCGACGTTCGGCATCTGCCTCGGGCACCAGATGCTCGGTCTCGCCGTCGGCGCCAAGACCAAGAAGATGCATCAGGGCCATCACGGCGCCAACCATCCCGTGAAAGACGAGACCACGGGTAAGGTCGAGATCACCTCGATGAACCACGGCTTTGCCGTGGACGAGAAGACGCTGCCGAAGGGCGCGACGCAGACGCACGTGTCGCTGTTCGATGGCTCCAATTGCGGCATCCAGCTCGACGGCAAGCCGGTGTTCTCGGTGCAGTACCACCCCGAGGCCTCACCCGGCCCACGCGACTCGCACTATCTGTTCCAGCGCTTTGCCGATCTGATGCGCGAGAGAAAACGGGCGTAAGCCCTTCGCGCAATCGCTGCCACGACATCATGCCCGGGCTGGTCCCGGGCATCTTTGTTCCGCCATTCCTCGGCGCACGAAGCGCGAGCCCGGAATGACGAGGGAACGTCAATTCACGAGGGTCGTTGAACCCTGCTATCCCAATGCAGGAGCCCGCGATGTCCGTCGTCCACGACAATGCCGAGCCGCTAGCGATCGTCTTCGAAGACGACGGCCTCGTACCGAACAACATCCTGCCGTTCCTGGTCTATCAGGACGCGGTCAAGCTCGATCCGAAGCGCCCCGAGGAAACCATCGAAGGCCTGTTCGCGGAGAACGGCTGGGGCGGCACGTGGCGTAACGGCGTCTACGATTATCTCCACTATCATTCGACCGTGCATGAGGTGCTCGGCGTCGCGCGCGGCCACGCCCGCGTGCGCTTCGGCGGCGATCACGGTCGCGCGCTGGAGATTTCCGCCGGGGACGTTGCGATCCTGCCGGCCGGCACGGGCCATCAGCGGCTCACCGCGAGCAACGATTTCTGCGTGGTCGGCGCCTATCCGCCGGGGCCGCCGATGGATCTGGTGCGGCCGACGCTGGAGGCGCATGCCAAGGCGCTGAAGACGATTCCGGTGGTCACGGTGCCGAAGACCGATCCGGTGATGGGCGCGAACGGGCCGTTGGTGCGGTTGTGGCAGCGGTGAGCGATCGGGCGTAGAATTACGCCTAGATTGTTCGCGCTGTGACGAGGAACCACCCATGGCCACGACCTTCACTCCGATCGCCGCGCTGATCGGCGGCGTACTGATCGGTCTCTCCGCGGTGATGCTGATGGCGGTCAGCGGCCGGATCGCCGGCGTCAGCGGCATCGCGGCGCGGCTGTTGCCGCCGGTGATCGATCGCGACTGGGCGGGACGCCTCGCGTTCCTAGCCGGTCTCGTCGCCGCGCCCATGCTTTGGCAGCTCGGGACCGGCGCGCTGCCGGCGCAGGCGATCGCGGCGGGCGGCATCATGCTCGCCAGTGCAGGCTTCCTGGTCGGCTTCGGCTCGGTCTGGGGCAATGGCTGCACCTCGGGCCACGGCGTTTGCGGCATCTCGCGGCTGTCGGTGCGCTCCATCGTCGCGACGCTCACCTTCATGGCCACGGGCGTTGCGACCACCTTCGTTGTCCGGCACCTGTTCTGAGGCGCGCACATGTCGATCCTGATCCAGTTCATCATCGGTCTCGTGTTCGGCGGCGGGCTCCTGATTTCCGGCATGGCCAATCCAGCCAAGGTCCTCAACTTTCTCGATCTCGCAGCCATCGCTGATGGCACGTGGGATCCGAGCCTGATGTTCGTGATGCTTGGCGCGGTCGCGACCGCCTTCATCGGCTTCCGCCTGGTACTGAAGCGGCCGCGGCCGCTGCTCGCCGACAGCTTTCAGCTGCCGACGAAAGCCGATCTCGACCAGCGCATCATCGCCGGTCCGGCGATCTTCGGCATCGGCTGGGGCTTTGCCGGCTTCTGTCCGGGCCCAGCCTTCGTCGCACTCGGCTACGGCACGCGCGCGTCCATGCTGTTCATGATCGGGATGCTGGTCGGCATGGCCGCCGCACGCATGCTCGCCGAGCGACAGCCGACACTTGCAACGCCATCCTACGAGTGAAAGACAGCGGAGCAATCGTCACGGGCTGTCATGCCACGAACCAATCAGCCACGCGTCGCTACCTCTCGATATCCGAGACCGACATCGCGGCCTTGCGGACATCGGACGGCGTCGCGCCGTGGAGGCGGCGAAACGTCCGATTGAAATAAGACAGGTCGCTGAAACCCGCCTCATAGGCGATCTGCGTGATACTCAGTCGCTTATGTCGCCGGTCGGTCAACATGCGAAGGGCCTTTGCCAATCGTTGGGCAAGGACGAAGGCCGAGAACGAACTGCCGGCCTGCTCGAACAACCTGCGCAAATGACGCGGCGAAATTCCCTGGTTTGCGGCGATCATGCTGGCCGACAGGTCGTGGCGGCCGAGCGCCAACGTGATGTCCGCCCGGATCGCGCTCAAGCGGACGTCCTCCTCGCTGCGTCGCCTTGCGGCGTCCGCGCGATCCCCCCGCGCGCCGATCGCGAGCGCTGCGAGGTCCGTGATGTGGGCGGACACACTGTCGGCAAGTTGCGGCGACACGAGATCGCCGCTGGCCTGCAGCAGTTCGACATATCGGCCCAGCAGCCGAAGTGCGGCATTGCCGGCCGGAATGGATCGGCCCAACGTCGACGAGAAATGCGGGACGATCGCTGCGATCAGCGGCCGCGACAGCGCCAATGTGATGAAGCTGCCGCGGTTGTGCAGGGTGCTTGTCGAGGCATCAGTTGAGGTCAGCAGACAGGCGCTGCCGACCCCAATGGCCGTCTCCTTGCCGAACTGCGTGACGGTGGCCGATCCGCCGCGCAGCATCGAGAGAACGATGCTATCCCTGCCCCTGCCCGCCAGCGCCCGTGTGACCTGGTAATGCGCCGCAGAGCGCGAGCCAACGGCGATTCCGACGCCCGGCAACGAATGAAACGTTACGTCGGCGTGGAACGGCCTATTGCCAATCGGCTCGATGTCGAAATTGCCGATATTGCGCCCGTAGATCTCGCGCCACATCGCGAGGCGCTTGTCCTGAGGAAATTCCAGCGTCGAAATGTGGACGGGCCGGAACGGCACCGGATTCGTCAAATCCCTCTCCTGCGATCGATGGTTGTTCCGTTGGGTCGACAGCCAACCGAATTTGGTTCGAACAATCCGTTGGTTGCCGTCTGGTCCGTATTGTCAGGGCCGCACAGTCCAAGCTGAGCGGCACTCGCGCCCCTAATGTCGGACATGCATCCATTTGCGGATGAAAAGGGGTGGGCATGATTGCAAATCGTATGGTCGCAGCGCTGGTTCTGGCCGGCGTCATTGGCGTTGAGGCCGAGGCATTTTCTGCCGATCTGCCGCCGGGGGCGCTGGTGACCAAGGCGCCTGCCGGTGTCGCCTACCGCTGGACCGGTTGTTATGTCGGCGCCAATGTCGGCGGCGGCTCCGGCCGTACGAGCTTCACCGACGTAAGGCCGCACCTTGCATCGCCGCTCGACCTCGGTAGCGAGCGCACCAGCGGCGCGCTCGGCGGCGGCCAGGTCGGTTGCGATTATCAGGCGGGCGGCTGGGTGTTCGGCGTTCAGGGCCTGTACGACGCCGCCGACCTGAAAGGCAGCCATCAGTTCGTCCCCGGACCGGCTCATCCGCTATTTCCCAATGTCTACGATCTCAGCTCGCGAATGTCGTGGTTCGCAACGGCGACCGCACGCATCGGCTACGCCATTCAGCCGCAACTCCTGATCTATGCCAAGGGCGGCGCCGCCTGGACGCAATCGACCGTCGACTATGCCGTTAACGGGATGGGCATCACCAGTCCATATGCGGGGGCCGGATCGCACGCCGGCTGGACGGCGGGAGGCGGGATCGAATACCTGCTCGCGCCGAACTGGTCACTGTTCGCCGAGTATAACTATCTGGATTTCGGATCGACGACGCCCACTCTGCAAGGTACCGGAGCGGCGACTGGCTTCACGACGCCGATCCAGCTGACCCGCCGGATCGACACCGCGATGTTCGGCGTCAACTACCGCTTCGGTCCGTTAGGGCCGTAGCGGGGGTCTACGCCGCGTTGCTGCCCTCCTGACGGCTCGCCTCGAACAGGAACCAGGTGCGGCGCTCGGTCTCATCGATGAAGACTTCGAGCAAGCTCGCGCTTGCGACGTCGCCGGCTTCGTCGCACACCTCGTGGGCTTTGCGCATAGCGGCTGCGACGTGCTTGTTGTCCTGCATCAGCTCGCGCAGCATCTCGCGGGGCGGGACGTAATCCTCGTCGTTGTCCTTGATGGTCTTGAGCTTGGCAACCTGGCCGATCGACTTCAGCGTGGCGCCGCCGATCTTGCGGACGCGCTCGGCGAGTTGGTCAGTGGTGGCGAAGATCGCATCCGACTGCTCGTCCAGCATCAGGTGATAATCGCGGAAGTGGCGGCCGCTGATGTGCCAGTGGAAATTCTTGGTCTTCAGGTACAGCGCGAAGGCATCGGCAAGCAGCACGTTGAGCGCTTCCGAAACCTTGTCGACCGAGGCGGATGCCAAATCGGTCGGGGTGTCGAGATCGGATGAGATCTTGTGGTTATCTGGCTTTTTGCTCACGGGAGACCTTCCTGTTAGGACGCGGACATTGACGACGTGTCGTCGCACCCCTAACGCAGGCGAGCAGCGCCGGTTCCTGCCCCGGGAACCGCTTTGCCGGGACCTTCGAAGACCATGGACGATTGGATCGACTACTACGACTCCACGCACACGATCTATGTCAGCAAGCTGCATCGCGATTTGCACTTCCAGATCATCGCGCGGGACATCGTCGGCTATATCTCCTCGCCCGACGCGACGGTGCTGGACTATGCCTGCGGCGAGGCTCTGTCGGCGAGCGAGGTCGCGAATGCCTGCGGCAAGCTGATCCTGGCGGAGCCCGCGCCGGGCGTGCGTGGCCGGCTGATCGCGCGCTTTGCGCCGAACACCAAGATCCGTGTCCGCTCGCTTGAAGACGTGCGCAAGATGGCCGAGCAGTCAATCGACCTCGTGGTGATGAACTCGGTCGTCCAATACATGACGCCGGCGGAGCTGGACTCCGCGCTCTCTGTGATCCGCCGGCTCCTGAAACCTTCAGGCAAGCTGGTGCTCGGCGATATCCTGCAGCCCGAGGTCGGCATGTTCAGAGACGTGCTAGCCCTGCTGAGCTTTGGCGCGCGCCACGGCTTTCTGAAGGATGCCCTGGTCGGACTGGTCTCGACCGCGCTGTCCGACTACCGCCACCTGCGCTCGCGCATTGGACTCCAGCGCTACAGCGAGGACGAGATCACCGCCAAGCTTACGGCGGCGGGGTTTTCCGTGCAGCGCGCGCACGCCAATATCGGTCACAACCGTTGGCGCATGACCTTCATCGCGCGCCCACCCTTTGCACGCAGTTAGGGTTAACAAGGAGTGGAGGTGGCCTGCCCGACTACGATCGGTAATGATCAGGTCGGCCCGGTGGCGGAAGCGTCAACGCGAGGGCGGTGCATCGCTCTTTATCCTGGTTCAAATCCAGGCCGGGTCTCCAGCCTTCGCTGGTTCGGCCAGCTTCGGCTCGGCAAGCCCCATCGTAGCGAAGGCTGCCTCGACGAAGCCCGAAGGCGGGCACGCTTCGACGGACCGTGCCAAACTCAAAATCTCGAAAACAACCCCATGCACAGTAGCCGGCGACTGCCGAGCGATGCCTCGCTGGATTTTGCGAAGGCTTTGACTCGTCGGGCAAATTGGGCGCTCTCGCGCGATCGGCTCAATTTTGGTCCGCGTCGACCACTTCGCACGCAGAGAGCAGCTGAAGCCGATCGGCATCCTTGGCGGCCGAGTTGATCACGGCATCGAGCAGGCCCGGGAAACGCGCTTCCAGATCCTCGCGGCGCAGCCGCATGAATCGGCTGGTCCCCACCACACGGGTCTGCATCAGCCCGCATTCGCGCAGCCTGGCGAAGTGATAGGCGAGATTCGACTTGGCCCCGAGGCCGCTGAAGTCGCCGCAGCGCAGTTCGCTGCTGACACGTTCCTGCTGTGCGAGCTGGTAGACGATCGCCAGCCGGATCGGATCGCTCAAGCAATCGAGAACCATCGGCAGTTCGATCTGCTCGCGCGTGGGATGCAAGGGCGTGCGGCTCATGGCAAGATCATAACCATGCGGCCGATTTGTTCAATAGTTCTTGAACCAATTGACATCGGAATTGTGTCAGCGAATAGTTCAATAAGCATTGAACTTAGGACCGAGAATAGGAAGATCTGGGTATGAGCATCTTCTGGCTGGCGCTTGCCGCATTTGCGATCGGGACGGAAGCTTTTGTTATTGCGGGACTTTTGCCGACCATCGCGACGGACCTGTCGATCTCGGTATCGGCGGCCGGGCAGTTGGTCACCGTGTACGCCCTTACCTATGCCGTGGGATCGCCGATCCTGGCGGTGACGCTGAACAATGTCGACCGCCGCACCGTGCTGACGCTGGCGCTCTCGACCTTCATTGCCGGCAATCTGCTGGCGGTGGTCGCCACCGGCTTCCCGTTGCTGCTGGCCTCGCGGATGCTGATGGCGCTCGGCGCCGGCCTTTGCATGCCCACCGCGCTCGGCGTTTCTGTCGCAGTTGCCTCTCCTGAGCGCCGCGGACGCGCGGTCGCGCTCGTCACCTCGGGCCTCACGGTCGCGACCGTCGTCGGTGTCCCCCTCGGCAATTTCATCGGCAGCCTGTTCGGCTGGCGCGCGACCTTTGCGATGGTCGCCCTGCTCGGCGCCATCGCGCTTGCAGGCCTGCTGTTCGGCCTGCCGCGGGGCCTGCCGCGAAACACGGCTTCGCTAGCCGATCGGCTGGCGGTGGCGCGTCACAGCAATGTCTTGATCGCCCTTCTGATCACGATTTTATGGGCGCTCGGCGGCTTCACCGTGTTCACCTATTTCGCAGTCCCGTTGCGCGGCCTCGGCTTCGATGCGTCGCAAATCAGCCTTGCGCTGCTGGTTTTCGGCGGGGCGGCCGCGATCGGGAACATGCTCGGCGGCATCCTAGCAGACCGGCTCGGCACGCTGACCACTGCAGCGCTCGGGCTCGCGGGCATGGCGACGGCGCTGATCCTGCATTCGGTGGTGCTGAAGCTGATGCCGGACCAGGCGCATTATGCGGTGCTCGGCGCGATCTTCCTCTGGGGCATTTCGGGCTGGGCGTTCTACCCGGCGCAGGTTGCCAGCATCATCCGGATCGAGCCGCAGGCCTCCATGATCGCGCTCTCGCTCAACGCGTCCGCCATGTATCTCGGCTTCGCCATTGGTGGTGCCTTGGGCGGGGCGGTGCTCGCGGCACTCTCGCCGACCGATCTCGGCTGGGTCGGCGGATCGAGCGTTGCGGCATCGCTTCTGGTGCATCTCGCCCGGGGTTGGCAGGCCCGGCCAAAACCCGTGAAAATTGCCGGTTGATGGGCATTTTTCGGGGTTTCGCCGCCCCGAAAACTGGTCTAAGACCCACCCGCGCGCGAGGGAAACCCGCGCTCTCGGCTCAGGGGACGCGCGACCAGCGCGCCCTTTTTTTGTGCCTAAATTCCAGCCCGCGAGCGGTGATGCCCAAACGAACCGACATCTCGACCATCCTGATCATCGGCGCCGGTCCCATCGTGATTGGCCAGGCCTGCGAGTTCGACTATTCCGGTACCCAAGCCTGCAAGACGCTGAAGGAAGAGGGCTACCGCATCGTCCTCGTCAATTCCAATCCGGCCACCATCATGACCGACCCGGAATTGGCCGATGCGACCTATATCGAGCCGATCACGCCTGAGATCGTTGCAAAAATCATCGAGAAGGAACGTCACGTCATTCCCGGCGGCTTCGCGCTGCTGCCGACCATGGGCGGCCAGACCGCGCTGAACTGCGCGCTCTCGCTGCGCCGGCAGGGCACGCTCGACAAGTTCGACATCGAGATGATCGGCGCGACTGCTGACGCCATCGACAAGGCCGAGGATCGCCAGCTATTCCGCAATGCCATGGAGAAGATCGGGCTCCAGACACCGAAGTCGCGGCTTGCCAACGCCTCCGAGCTGAAGAAGTCCTTCCGCGACAAGTATCTCGCCGAGCGCGAGAAGCTGTCCGGCGCAGCGCTGGAACAACTCGACCAGCAGTGGACGCTCGGCGAGAACGAGCGTCGCAAGCGCTACCAGGAATACGCGCTGGGCCAGGCGATGATGGCGCTGTCCGAGATCGGACTGCCCGCGATCATCCGGCCCTCCTTTACGCTGGGCGGCACCGGCGGCGGCATCGCCTACAACAAGGAAGAGTTCCTCGACATCATCGAGCGCGGCCTCGATGCGTCCCCCACCAACGAGGTCCTGATCGAGGAATCCGTTCTCGGCTGGAAAGAGTTCGAGATGGAGGTGGTGCGCGACAAGAAGGACAATTGCATCATCGTCTGCTCGATCGAGAATTTCGATCCGATGGGCGTGCACACCGGCGACTCCATCACGGTGGCGCCGGCGCTGACGCTGACCGACAAGGAATACCAGATCATGCGCGACGCCTCGCTGGCGGTGCTGCGCGAGATCGGGGTCGAGACCGGCGGCTCGAACGTTCAGTTCGGCATCAACCCGGCCGACGGCCGCATGGTCGTGATCGAGATGAACCCGCGTGTTTCTCGTTCTTCGGCGTTGGCGTCGAAGGCGACGGGCTTCCCGATCGCCAAGGTCGCAGCCAAGCTCGCGATCGGCTACACGTTGGACGAGATCGCCAACGACATCACCGGCGGCGCGACGCCGGCCTCGTTCGAGCCGACCATCGACTACGTCGTGACCAAGATCCCACGTTTCGCCTTCGAGAAATTCCCCGGCGCCTCCCACACGCTGACGACCTCGATGAAGTCGGTCGGCGAGGTCATGGCGATCGGCCGCACCTTCCAGGAAAGCCTGCAAAAGGCACTGCGCGGGCTCGAGACCGGGCTGACCGGCCTCGACGAGATCGAGATCGAAGGGCTCGGCCAGGGCGACGACAAGAACGCAATCCGCGCCGCACTCGGCACGCCGACGCCGAACCGGCTGCTCCAGGTCGCGCAGGCGATGCGGCTCGGCTGGTCCAACGACGAGATCTTCAACTCCTGCAAGATCGACCCCTGGTTCCTCGCCGAGATGCGCTGCATCGTCGACATGGAGGACAAGGTTCGCAAGAACGGCCTGCCGCAAAATGCCTTCGGCATGCGCACGCTGAAGGCCATGGGCTTCTCGGACGCGCGACTGGCGGTGCTCTCGGAGAGCACGGAAGCCGACGTGACGGCAAAGCGCCACGCGCTCGGCGTCCGCCCGGTGTTCAAGCGCATCGACACCTGCGCCGCCGAGTTCGCCTCGCCCACCGCCTATATGTATTCGACCTACGAGGCGCCGTTCGCGGGCGCAGTTGCGGACGAAAGCGAGCCGTCGGATCGCAAGAAGGTCATCATCCTCGGCGGCGGCCCGAATCGCATCGGCCAGGGCATCGAGTTCGACTACTGCTGCTGTCACGCCTGCTTCGCGCTGCATGACGCCGGCTACGAATCCATCATGGTCAACTGCAATCCGGAGACGGTGTCGACCGACTACGACACCGCCGACCGGCTGTATTTCGAGCCGCTTACGGCCGAAGACGTGCTTGAGATCATTGCGACCGAGCGCAGCAAGGGAACGCTGCATGGCGTGATCGTGCAGTTCGGCGGCCAGACCCCGCTGAAGCTCGCGCGTGCGCTGGAGGCCGCCGAAGTGCCGATCCTCGGCACCTCGCCCGACGCCATCGATCTCGCCGAGGACCGCGACCGCTTCAAGCGCGTGCTCGACAAGCTTCGTCTCAAGCAGCCGAAGAACGGCATTGCCTATTCGGTCGAGCAGGCGCGGCTCGTCTCCGCCGATCTCGGGCTGCCGCTGGTGGTGCGTCCGTCGTACGTGCTCGGCGGCCGCGCGATGCAGATCATCCGCGAGGAGAACCAGCTCAACGACTATCTGCTCGGCACGCTGCCCGAGCTCGTGCCGTCCGATGTCAAGGCGCGCTACCCGAACGACAAGACCGGGCAGATCAACACCGTGCTCGGCAAGAACCCGCTGCTGTTCGACCGCTACCTCTCCGACGCCACCGAGGTCGATGTCGACTGCCTCTGCGACGGCAAGGACGTCTTCATCGTCGGCATCATGGAGCACATCGAGGAAGCCGGCATCCACTCCGGCGACTCCGCCTGCACGCTGCCGCCCTACTCGCTCGATGCGAAGATGATCGAAGAGCTGGAGCGACAGACCCGCGAGCTCGCGCTCGGCCTCGACGTCGTCGGCCTGATGAACGTGCAATACGCCATCAAGGACGGCGAGATCTACGTGCTCGAGGTCAATCCGCGCGCCTCGCGCACGGTGCCGTTCGTCGCCAAGGTGATCGGCACGCCGGTCGCCAAGATTGCCGCTCGCATCATGGCCGGCGAGAAGCTCGCCGACTTCAACCTGAAGAAGGCCCAGCTCAAGCACGTCGGCGTCAAGGAGTCGGTCTTCCCCTTTGCGCGCTTCCCCGGCGTCGACACGGTGCTCGGCCCTGAGATGCGCTCGACCGGCGAGGTCATGGGCATCGACCGCTCCTTCGAGGTCGCGTTCGCCAAGAGCCAGCTCGGCGGCGGCACCCGCGTGCCACGCAAGGGCACGGTGTTCGTCTCGGTGCGCGACAGCGACAAGAACCGCATCGCAGAGGCGGTGCGGCTGTTGCAGTCCGTCGGCTTCAAGGTGCTGGCGACGTCGGGCACGCAGCGCTTCCTGGCCGACCAGGGCATTCCGACCGAGAAGGTGAACAAGGTGCTGGAGGGCCGGCCGCACATCGTCGACGCCATCACCAATGGCGACATCCAGCTGGTCTTCAACACGACGGAAGGTCCGCAGGCGCTGGCCGACAGCCGTTCGCTGCGGCGCGCGGCCCTCTTGCATAAAGTGCCGTATTACACCACTCTTTCCGGGGCCGTGGCGGCCGCGCAGGGCATCCGCGCTTATCTGGGCGGGGACCTTGAGGTTCGTACCCTGCAGAGCTACTTTTCGGAAACCTGATCGTTAGCGGGGGCGAGACCCTCGCTAAGTGATTGGCAATGAAGCTACAATGACCGGAGGAACTGTCCGGCCATGTGGTTGTTCTGTTCCGGCGCCAGCCCCACATAACGTTCCGGTGGCCGCATGTTCAGCCCCGGGATCACCGACGAATCAAGGTTGCTGCGCCTCACTTTTTTTGGGGGCGCGGGGCCGAAGGACGAGAGAAGAGATGGAAAAGGTTCCGATGACTTCGGCCGGATTTGCCGCGCTCGGAGAAGAATTGAAGCATCGCCAGTCCGTGGATCGTCCGCGGATCATCGAGCATATCGCCGAGGCGCGCTCACACGGAGACCTGTCGGAGAACGCGGAATATCATGCCGCGAAGGAAGAGCAGTCCCATAATGAGGGCCGCATCGCCGAGCTCGAGGACAAGCTCGCGCGCGCCGACATCATCGACATCTCCAAACTGTCCGGCGATACCATCAAGTTTGGCGCCACCGTGACGTTGGTCGACGAGGACACCGAGAAGAAGACGGTGTGGCAGATCGTCGGCGAGGTCGAGGCTGATGCCAAGAAGGGCCGCATCTCCATCACCTCACCGCTCGCCCGCGCGCTGATCGGCAAGAAGAAGGGCGCCTCCGTCGAGGTCAACACGCCAGGCGGCGCCAAGGCCTACGAGATCACCAAGGTCGAGTGGCGGTAACCCGTGCCGCAATAGATACCGAATGCAAAAGCCGCGCGGCCAGCGCGGCTTTTTTGTCTCGCGCTCGTTATGCGATTGTGAACGGCCGCGATTGTGAACGATGACGTCCTCCGTCATGCTCTCTTGGCTGCATCAAGGGAGGACACGATGGACGTCGATCGTATCGCCGCGCAGAGCCAGCCCTATCTGCTCAGCCTGTTCCGCTTCATCACCGGACTTCTGCTGTTCCAGTTCGGCGTGGCAAAACTGTTCAAGTTTCCGCCCGTCGAGATGTTCGCCGACGTCACGCCGCTGTCGCTCTGGGGCATCGCCGGCATGATCGAACTGGTGTTCGGCGGGCTGTTGATGCTGGGCCTCTTCACACGCCTCGTCGCCTTCATTCTGTCGGGCGAGATGGCGTTCGCCTATTTCATCGAGCATCTGCCGCACAGCTTCTTCCCGCTCGTCAATGAGGGGACGCTGGCGATCCTGTTCTGCTTTGCCTGCCTTTATCTTGCGTCAGCCGGCGGCGGTCCGATCAGCGTGGATGCGATGCGGCGAGGATGAGTCTCGCTTCAGCGCCGCCCCTTCACCTCCAGCGGCACGGCGGCTTCGTATTTCGAATTGTGCAGCACCAATGAGGTCCGGACGTTGCGCACATGCGGAGCCGCGGTGAGATGCGTGACGAAATCCTGGAACGTCGCCATGTCCGGCGCGACGCATTTCAGGATGAAATCGACCTCGCCCGACAGCATCCAGCATTCGCGCACCAGCGGTTCGGCGCGCACGAACTGCTCGAAGGCGCGCAAGTCCGCCTCCGCCTGGCTCGACAAATGAACGGCAGCGAACACCGTCACGTCGAAGCCGAGCTTTCGCGAATCGAGCAGCCCGCGATAGCCGTGGATATAGCCCTCCTCCTCGAGCGCCCGGACACGCCGCAGGCAGGGCGGCGGCGAAATGCCGACACGCTTGGCCAGTTCGACATTGGTGATTCGACCGTCGGCCTGGATTTCGGCGAGAATTTTGAGATCGATCTCGTCTAGGTTCCGCGACACGTGATTGGAACTCCTGGCCTTGTCTGCGGTATCGGGTGGGTTCGTCGCAATCCTCATACCCAGTCCCGCCGAGATGCGCAATTTTATTGCGCGTGCAGCGCAATGATCTTTTGTTCCCGGGGGGAAAAATCCGCCGACATGGGCTGCAATTCTTGCATAGCTCGCCAGAAGGCTTAGATTAGTACTGACATTTCAGCGCCTCCGCGGCGCCTTCCCAGGCACTATCCGCGCCCGCGCTGCAACTCCCCCAAGAGAGAGGCACCGGTCCACATGCGCGCGCCCATCCATGCCAAGGTCGTCATCATCGGCTCCGGCCCCGCCGGCTACACCGCGGCGATCTACGCCGCGCGTGCGATGCTTGAGCCGATCCTGATCCAGGGCATCCAGCCGGGCGGCCAGCTCACCATCACGACCGACGTCGAGAACTATCCCGGCTTTGCCGACGTGATCCAGGGCCCCTGGTTGATGGAGCAGATGGAGAAGCAGGCGGTCCATGTCGGCACCAGGATCGTCACCGACCTGGTCACCAAGCTGGAAACCGCGCAGCGGCCGTTCCGCCTTACCTGCGACAGCGGCGACGTCTACCTCGCCGACACCGTGATCCTCGCCACAGGCGCGCAAGCGCGCTGGCTCGGGCTGCCCTCCGAAGGGAAATTCCAGGGCGGCGGCGTGTCGGCCTGCGCCACCTGCGACGGCTTCTTCTACCGCGGCAAGGAAGTCGTGGTCGTCGGCGGCGGCAATACCGCGGTCGAGGAAGCGTTATACCTGACCAACCATGCCTCGCAGGTCACCATCGTGCATCGTCGCGACCACTTCCGCGCCGAGCGCATCCTGCAGGAGCGTCTGTTCAAGCACCCGAAGATCAAGGTGGTCTGGGACTCGGCTGTCGACGAGATCTGCGGCACCGAGAACCCGAACAAGGTCACGCATGTCCGTCTCAAGAACGTCAAGACCGGCGCGCTCACGGAACTGAAGGCCGACGGCATCTTCATCGCCATCGGCCACGCGCCGGCGACCGAGCTCGTGAAGGGCCAGGTGAAACTCAAACCGTCGGGCTATGTCGAGGTCGCCCCGAACTCGACCGCCACCTCGGTGCCCGGCCTGTTCGCGGCCGGCGACGTCGCCGATGAAACCTATCGCCAGGCCGTCACGGCCGCAGGCCTCGGCTGCATGGCCGCACTCGAAGCCGAACGTTTCTTGGCCCTGCGCGCCAGCGAGCGCGCGGCAGCGGAATAACGACCATGCCTCGAACACGCGACGGATTTACCGATATGGACTGGGACAAGCTGAAGGTCTTTCACGCGGCAGCGGAAGCGGGCAGCTTCACGCATGCGGGCGAGCAGCTCGGCCTGTCGCAGTCGGCGGTGTCACGCCAGGTCTCGGCGCTGGAGCAGGAGCTCTCGGTCTCGCTCTTCCACCGCCATGCCCGCGGCCTGATCCTCACCGAGCAGGGCGACCTGTTGTTCCGCACCGCGCATGACGTGTTCATGCAGCTCCAGGCGGCGCGCGCGAAACTGACCGACAGCCGCGAGCGGCCGAGCGGCGACCTCAAGATCACGACCACGCCCGGCGTCGGCATCAACTGGCTGATCCCGCGGCTCGGTGAGTTCACCTCGCTCTATCCGGAGATCCGCATCTCCCTGATCGTCACCGACGAGGAGCTCGACCTGTCGATGCGCGAGGCTGACGTTGCGATCCGCACCCGCAAGCCGACGCAGCCGGATCTCATCCAGCGCAAGCTTTTTGCGATGGGCTTCCACGCCTATTGCTCGCCGGAATACATCAAGCGCTTCGGTACGCCGCGTACGCTGGAGGAGCTCGACTCCCACCGCATCATCACGCTCAGCGACGGCAACTTCGCCCCGCATTTGCAGAACCGCAACTGGCTTGTCGAAGCTGCGCGTAACGGTTCGGGCCCGCGCGAGGCTTACTTCAAGGTCAACAACATCCTCGGTCTCGTGCGCGCGTGTCAGCAGGGCCTCGGGATTGCGGCGCTGCCGGATTATCTCGTCGAAGAAAACAGCCGTCTCGTGCAGCTGTTCGGCGAATCGGACTCGATTCAACTCGATACGTATTTCGTCTATCCCGAGGAGTTGAAGACGGTCGCGCGCGTGCAGGTGTTCCGCGACTTCGTGGTGAGCAAGGCGCAACGCTGGCCGTCCTGATTTCCGCATGACTGACATGCGACCTCGGCTGTTGCTGCAGGGCGCTCGGCAAGCCCATACTGTTTGCACGCTGAGCCTTCGCGTTGCGCATTTGTCCCCCTCCTCCAGTGGCGCGGGAGTTCAGTAATCCCTCTTGGAAGGTGATTGTGTCGGCCTCACGTGGCCAATACCTAAGCCGGGCCCTTCGGGTCCGGCTTTTTTTCTGCCAATTTGGTCTTCGCTTTCCGCGTGTATTGACAGTTCCACATATCCCACGCATCATTTGCACACCATGATCACGAATTCGTGCGCAATCCTCTCGAAGGCGATCGCCTCGAAAAAAGCCCCCCACCCGGGGCCAAGGGATATTTGCGCGCGCTAGACCTTCTCGTCGTCGCGATCCCGAAAAACCCCGCCGTCTGGACGGGGTTTTTTCATGTGCCTCCGTCTCAGACCTCAACTGAAGGAGATGGAACATGACCGACCTAAGACAACGATTGCAGGGCCTCTGGCTGCCTCTGGTGACGCCGTTTCGCGACGGCCATCTCGACGAGCGCTCGCTCCGGCAGCTCGCGCGACACTACGCGTGCGAGGCCATCGACGGCTTCATCCTCGGCGCGACCTCCGGTGAAGGCATGACGCTGAAGGGCGCCGAGCTCGAGCGCCTCGTCGCAACCGTGCGCGAGGAGCTCGCCGCGCAACGTCGCAGCGTTCCGATCGTTCTTGGCCTCTCCGGCGCGGACACCGCGCGGCTGAAGGAAAGCCTGGATGAAACCGCGGACTGGCCGATCGACGGTTATCTGATCGCGAGCCCCTACTACCTGCGGCCATCGCAGCGCGGCCTATGTGCGCATTTCGAGGCGCTCGCCGATCACGCTGCCTGGCCGATCGTGCTCTACAACATTCCCTATCGCACCTCGGTCAATCTCACCAACCAGACGCTGCTCCGCCTTGCCGAGCATCCGAACATCGTTGGCCTGAAGGATTGCTCCGCGAACCGCGAGCAATCGATCGCGCTGCTCCGCGACAAGCCGGACCACTTTCGTGTGCTGACCGGCGAGGACGCGCACACTCATGAAGCGCTGAGCGACGGCGCGGATGGCGCCATCTTGCTCTCCGCCCACATCGAGACCGCAACCTTTGCTGCGATTCATACCGAGCTGAAGCGCGGCAATGCCGACACCGCGCTCGCGCGCTGGCAGGAGGTTTCGGAGTTGACGCGGCTGTTGTTCGCCGAGCCGAGTCCGGCGCCGGCAAAGTACTGGCTGTGGCGATGCGGCCTCATCGACAGTCCGGAGGTGCGCCTGCCGATGGTCGAGGTCGGAAGCGAACTCGCCGCCGCGCTCGATAGCGAGATCGCGCGGAGGTTGGAAAAATCCGCCTATGGGGAATCGTCGGTGGCTCCGCGCCCTGACGGCCGCATGGCAACGCCTTTCATGCAGACCTGAGCACGGACGCGTCGAGACGTATCCGATGTCCGATTGGCTGCGCCGTGATATCGGCCTGACCGAAGACGTCGTGACATCGGCATTGGAGCGGCTTGACGGCATCAAGCGGAGGCACTGCGGATGGGTCTGATGGCTGCGAGGTCGTGCGGAAGACGCAGTCTCTTCGCCTCGCCCTGCGCACACGAAGCTACCCTCTCCCACACGGGAGAGGGTGCATCACAAGCTTGGCTCGATCTCGATCACGCCCGCGGCGCGCAGCGGACGTAGACCATGTTGCCGTAGCGGGTGGCGGCGTCCTTGTCGATGAATCGGGTGACCATGACGCGGCCGTCGAAGGAGACGATCTCGCGGTCCTGCTCGCCGGGAGTCGGTCCGGCCGGTCCGATATAGTTCTTTCCGCTTGGTGAGCCCTTCAGCCGCAGCTCCTGCGGCGTCGCCTGGTCGGCCAGGTGCATGATCACGCCGCCGCTCGATCCGGCGCCGATCACATAGGGATTCTTGCACTGCGCGCGGGCCGCAGCCTCGGTGCGGGCGCGGTCGGACGGGTTCTGGAACGAGGCAAGGCCCCAGCGGCCGACGATCTCGTCGGCGCGGATCGACGCCGGCATTTCCGGCCCAGTGCCGGGCTCGGCCTCCGGCGCCGGCGAGGACGATGAGAACGACGGCAGGCTCATGCCGCCGCCACATGCACCCAGCAGCAGCGCCAAGGCTGCGGCGGCGCCCAGCTTGGCAACCGTCCGCGCGTGAGCTGAACTGATCATGGCATTCCCCCGAGCAAAGCGCCCCCCAAACACGAGCCTGACAGCCCCCTCCCGCAGCCAAGCGCAAAACCGCTGCCGGGGCAATGACGTCGTAGAATACGCCAGCGTCCCCAATTCGTTTCGATCGTCAACATCCTATATCCGTCTCACCAATGGCTTAACCACCCTTTGCTTGACAGGATCGCGGCCAAGCCATATTTCCGGGCGCACTATTAGCACTCGGGAAGCCCGATTGCTAAAGCGCGCCGTTCGATCCCGGCATTCGATCCGGAGGTCGGACGGGGGCGCAGGCCCCTCTCCTAGTTCCGTCGCTTCCGAAGCGAGCTTCCAAAGGGAAACGTCATGGCTAAGTCCAAATTTCGTCCGCTGCATGACCGTGTCGTGGTCAAACGTATCGATGCCGAGGAAAAGACCAAGGGCGGCATCATCATTCCCGACACCGCCAAGGAGAAGCCGTCCCAGGGCGAAATCGTCGCCGTCGGCCTCGGCGGCCGCGACGAGGCGGGCAAGCTGATCCCGATCGACCTCAAGGTCGGCGACCGCGTGCTGTTCGGCAAGTGGTCGGGCACCGAGGTCAAGATCGACAATGAAGATCTCCTGATCATGAAGGAGTCGGACATCATGGGCGTGCTGGCCTAAGGCCACAACGTCCCTTCAAACGCCGCCGCGCTTCCCTCTTGTCATGCCCGGGCTTGAGCCGGGCATCCATCCTGCTTCGAAAGATGATGGATTGCCGGGTCAAGCCCGGCAATGACGATTAGGGTGCGCGGCCCATTTCCACATCATGCCAGGAGCAAAAAATGGCTGCCAAGGACGTCAAGTTTTCCGGAGAAGCGCGCGAACGCATGCTGCGCGGCGTCGACATTCTCGCCAACGCCGTCAAGGTGACGCTCGGCCCGAAGGGCCGCAACGTCGTCATCGAGAAGAGCTTCGGCGCGCCCCGCATCACCAAGGACGGCGTCACCGTCGCCAAGGAGATCGAGCTCGAGGACAAGTTCGAGAACATGGGCGCCCAGATGGTGCGTGAGGTCGCCTCCAAGACCAACGACCTTGCTGGCGACGGCACCACCACCGCGACCGTGCTGGCTCAGGCCATCGTGCGCGAAGGCGCCAAGGCGGTTGCCGCCGGCATGAACCCGATGGACCTCAAGCGCGGCATCGACACCGCGGTTGCGGCTGTCATCAAGGACATCGAGAAGCGCGCCAAGCCCGTCGCCGCCTCGTCCGAGGTCGCCCAGGTCGGCACCATCTCGGCCAATGGCGATGCCGCCATCGGCAAGATGATCGCGCAGGCGATGCAGAAGGTCGGCAACGAGGGCGTCATCACCGTCGAGGAGAACAAGTCGCTCGACACCGAAGTCGACATCGTCGAGGGCATGAAGTTCGACCGCGGCTATCTGTCGCCCTACTTCGTCACCAACGCCGAGAAGATGACCGCCGAGCTCGAGGACGCCTACATCCTCTTGCACGAGAAGAAGCTCTCGGGCCTGCAGGCCATGCTGCCGGTGCTGGAAGCCGTGGTGCAGTCCGGCAAGCCGCTCGTCATCATCGCAGAGGACGTCGAGGGTGAGGCGTTGGCCACGCTGGTCGTGAACCGTCTCCGCGGCGGCCTGAAGGTTGCCGCCGTCAAGGCCCCGGGCTTCGGTGATCGCCGCAAGGCCATGCTCGAGGACCTCGCGATCCTCACCGGCGGCCAGCTGATCTCCGAAGAGCTTGGCATCAAGCTCGAGAACGTCACGGTGAAGATGCTCGGCCGCGCCAAGAAGGTCGTGATCGACAAGGAGAACACCACGATCGTCAACGGCGCCGGCAAGAAGCCGGACATCGAGGCCCGCGTCGGCCAGATCAAGGCCCAGATCGAGGAAACCACCTCGGACTACGACCGTGAAAAGCTCCAGGAGCGTCTGGCCAAGCTCGCCGGCGGCGTCGCGGTGATCCGCGTCGGCGGCGCGACCGAGATCGAGGTCAAGGAGAAGAAGGACCGCGTCGAGGACGCGCTCAACGCCACCCGCGCGGCCGTGCAGGAAGGCATCGTCCCCGGCGGCGGCGTCGCGCTGCTCCGCGCCAAGAAGGCGGTGGGCCGTCTCACCAACGCCAATGCCGACGTGCAGGCCGGCATCAACATCGTGCTGAAGGCGCTCGAAGCCCCGGTCCGCCAGATCTCCGAGAACGCCGGCCTCGAAGGCTCGGTCGTCGTCGGCAAGATCCTGGAGAACAAGTCCGAGACCTTCGGCTTCGACGCCCAGACCGAGCAGTACGTCGACCTGGTCGAGAAGGGCATCATCGACCCCGCCAAGGTGGTGCGCACCGCGCTTCAGGACGCCTCCTCCGTGGCCGGCCTGCTGGTGACCACCGAAGCCATGGTCGCCGAGCTGCCGAAGAAGGAAGCAGCCCCCGCGATGCCGGCCGGCGGCGGCATGGGCTTCTGAGCCCGTCGCAGCAAAAAAATCGCGCGAAGGCCGCCTCCGGGCGGCCTTCTTTTTTGCCCAGAATGGCCTGCGCTTTCCGATTCAACCTCCGGCCAAAACCCACTACGGTGGCGCCGATTCTGATCTCTTGAGGGTTTCGTCGATGCGCGCGCTTTCGTTCTGCTCGATTGGTTTTTTGGCGGCATTGCTTGCAGTTTCGCCTGAGGTCGCGTCCGCCCAGATGAAGCTGTCGCCAAAGGCCGCCGCGCCCAGTGGAACCGAGACGCGCTATTTCACCTCGATCGACGGGCTCATGGACGGCAATGCCGATGTGATCCTGAAGGAGACCCGCCAGGGCAAGACGGTCACCGCGGCCGTGCTCGACGTCTGCTATCCCGCAGCGAAGAATTCCGACCGCAAGGACCGCTTCGTCGTCAACCTCACGGTCGCCGGCCAGCTCTTGTCGGGCACGACGCAGAGTCTCGGCGACAAGGCGCCGGTCACCGTCAAGCTGACGCGCAAGCCGACCAGCGATACCTTCGAATTCCGTGGCCAGATCTCGATCGGCGGCAACGTGACCGAGGTCGCCTCGCCCGACAATTCCGATCTCAGCGAGAAGGAGTTTCTGGACAACCAGACCTCCGACGACGGCATCACGCCACAGCCGAAGGATTTCACCGAGGTCTCGCCGGAAGCGATCGCGGTCAAGGTCAAGTTAGAGGCGGCGACCGACTTCCTGAAGAGCCTGAAGGGCCAGGATGTCGAGGTGACGCTGGCAAGCCTGTCGGTCGGCTGCGACGCGCTGCGCGCCGGCGAGCAGACCATCAACATGTCGGTCGATCCGGAACGGGCAGCTGCGCTGCTCGCCAAGTTCAAGGCGATGCCGGGCGTCACCGCAGTGGGCTGGACCGCCGGCATGATGGAGATGGACCGCACCATCCGCTTCGCCGCCGCCGACTGGCGCGACGGCGACAAGATCAGCCGGGACCGGCTCGCCGGCACCGTCGCCAACGTGCTGGCGAGGACGCTGACGGCAAAAACCGTCTCGCAAAGCTTCGACCCCGTCACCGGCAAGCTCAAGGTCGTCTTGAAGCGGCCGAACCAGGATTTCCCAGCGCTCGAGCTCACCGATACGATCGAGGTCGCGGGCCTGGTCTCGACCGACAAGCCCGGCAGCAGCGACCGCCTCCTGCTCTGGGTCGGCAGCCCCGCGATCACAACGGCCGACGAGAGCACCGGCGCCAAGCTCAACCTGTCGGATGAAGCCGGCACCGATGAAGAGGGCGATCAGACCGACGACAACGGCGCGATCGAGGCGCTGACGAAGGAATTGAAGGGCCAGCGCTGGGACGCCGACAAGTCGGTGTGGAAGTAGTCCGTACACCAACTCTTGGTCATCGCCCGGCTTGACCGGGCGATCCAGTACGCCGAGGCGGTCGTGATTGAATCGATGGGCCGCGGCGTACTGGGTGCCCCGGTCGAGCCGGGGCACGACAGCGAGTTGGTTTAATTCCCGTTCATCCGGAAGCGCAGCGGCTTGGGGCCGATCAGCGTGAGAAAGTCACCCTGGCGCTTCCAGGTCTCGACGCTGGCGAGCGCCGCGACGAGGTCGTCATCGGCCTGGGCCTTGGCCGGCGGACAGGAACGGTCCTGGATCTGGCCGGGTACGAAGATCACCGTGTTGCCGGCGACCGAGAACTGACCTTTGCCGCCCTTGCACCAGAGCTCCAACACCACCTCGCCATTGTCGCCGATCTCGATGTTGGGAATGCGCTTCGAGCCCTGCTGCGGCAAGGCTTCGAGCGTCATCTCGGATCCGAAGGGAAAGCCGTCCTCGGCGTGGCTTGCGCCCGCCATCAGCACCACCGCGGCCGCCGCGCACACCATCTGCTTGACCGAAACCATGAGACCTCTCGACCGTCCTTGAACCGCCGCACCTTCTATAAGACGGGAACGACGTTGAGAAGGTTCGCCGCACACGCAAAATCCCCGCGGGGTTTTTCCCGCGGGGATGTCGTTACGTTGAGAATGCGTCGCGCTACTTCAACACCAGCGCCGTGAACGGCCATACGTAGGCCTGGAGCGTCACGAGCACGCCGACCAAGCAGGCCAGCACGATCGAGTGCCAGAACACGAAGCGCAGGATCGTGCCCTCGTGGCCGTACCACCGCGTGGCGGTGGAGGCGACCACGATCGACTGCGCATCGATCATCTTGCCCATCACGCCGCCGGAGGAGTTCGCCGCCGCCATCAGGATGGGCGACAATCCGATCTGTTGCGACGTGATCTTCTGGAGGTTGCCGAACAGGATGTTCGAGGCGGTATCCGATCCCGTCAGCGCGACACCCAACCAGCCGAGCAGCGTGCCGAAGAAGGGATAGAGCACGCCAGTCGCCGCAAAGGCGAGACCGAGCGTCGCGTCGACGCCCGAAAGGCGGGTGAGCGTGCCGATCGCGAGCATCGCCGAGATCGTGATCAGCGAGATCGCGCAGAGCCGGATCGTGCGGCCATATTCGACCAGCAGCCGGCCGGGACCGACGCCCATCAGGAAGCCCGAGATGATCGCCGCGATCAGCATGCCCGTGCCGGTGAAGGACAGATAGGTAAAGTTGAACACCGCACCTTCCGGCGTGGGGCCAGCCGCAACCGGCGGCATCTTGTTGATCATCTTGTCGAGATCGGGAACTGCATACTTCCAGACGAACAACGAGTCCGCCCAGGACTTGAACCATCCACTGCCCCAGATCAGCATCACGACGCAGACGATGATCCACGGCAACAGCGCGCTCCACAGCTCGGCCTGCGTGAGCGGCGTCTTGTCGAGCGGTGCAGTCTTGCCCATTTCCGACACCGATTCATCGCGGCCGCGCAGCGCCGGCGACAGCCAGAGCTGCTTGGGTTGCCACACTTTCAGGAACAGGATCAGCGCCCCCATCGAAATCAGCGACGCCCCGATGTCGACGATCCAGGGATTGATGAAGTTGGAGATCACGAATTGCGGGATTGCGAAGGACACGCCGGTGACAAGGATCGCCGGCCAGATATCCTTCATGCCGCGCCAGCCCGCGAACGCCCAGACCACCCAGAATGGCACGATCAGCGAGAAGAACGGCAACTGCCGTCCGACCATCGCGCCGAGGATATACGGATCAAGTCCGGTGACGGAGGCAAGGCCCTGGATCGGCGTGCCAAGTGCGCCATAGGCGACCGGCGCGGTGTTTGCGATCAGCGACAGGCCGGAGGCGGCGAGCGGCGAGAAGCCGAGACCGATCAGCACGGCGCCGGTGATCGCGACAGGCGTGCCGAAACCCGAGGCGCCTTCGAAGAAGGCGCCGAAGGAGAACGCGACCAGCAGGAGTTGCAGGCGCCGGTCCTCGGTGACGCCGCCGACCGCGCGCTTCAACAGCTCGAAGCGCCCCGTCGTGACCGTCACCTGGTAGAGGAAGATGACGTTGAGGACGATCCATCCGATCGGGAAGAAACCGGTGACGACGCCGAGTGCGGAGGCGCGGACCGACATGTTCACCGGCATGGTGAAGATGACGATCGTGATCAGGTTGGTGATGATGACGGCAATCACGGCCGCGATGTGCGCTTTCACGCGCCCGCTTGCGATCATGATCAACAGCGAGACCACCGGGACCGCCGCCGCGATGGTCGACAACGCCGCATTGTTCAGTGGGTTATAAACTTGATTCCACATGCTCGTCCTCCCCCACGCATTGGTGCGGCAGGGCGGCCAGCGTGGATAGCCGAACCTGCTTGATGCGAGTCGCGATAGTCCCTGAGCCTGAGGCGGTCATGTCGCGAGTGCGGCGGTTCCCATCCGCTCACAAGCTCGCGAAGTTCCGAAGGCCCCCACCCCGCGCCGTTATGCCCATGCTAGGGTTGCCGGCCCGGACAACGCAAATCGCCGGATTTGCAACTTTAGTCTAAGCGCGCTTATTTGCGCCGTTGCATCAGGCGCTTGCGCCTACCCCGCAGGAGACCCCTATCTGTGAAGAACATCCGCGCGACGCTCGCGACCGTTTGGCGAATCGCCATCCCCTACTTCCGGTCCGAGGACAAATGGGCCGGCCGCGGCCTGCTCGCCGCAGTGATCGCGATCGAGCTGGCGCTGGTCGCGATCGACGTGCTCGTGAACCAGTGGCAGAACCGTTTCTACAGTGCGCTCCAGGCCTATGATCTGGACAGCTTCGTGCGCGAGATCTGGATCTTCATCGGCCTCGCCTCGGCCTTCGTCGCACTGGCCGTCTATCAGCTCTATCTGAACCAATGGCTCCAGATCCGCTGGCGGCAATGGCTGACGCGGCACTATCTCGGCGAATGGCTCGATGACGCCACGCACTACCGCATGCAGCTCACCGGCGACGCCGCCGACAATCCGGACCAGCGCATCACCGACGACGTCAAGAATTTCGTCGAGCAGACCCTGAGCATCGGCGTCGGCCTGCTGTCCTCGATCGTGACGCTGTTCTCCTTCGTGATCATTCTTTGGGGCCTCTCCAACGCCGCCCCCCTGCATCTCTTCGGCAGCGACTTCGCGATCCCCGGCTATCTGTGCTGGGGTGCCCTGATCTACGCGATCCTCGGCACCGCCCTGACGCACTGGATTGGTGTGCCGCTGGTCAATCTCAATTTCGAGCAGCAGCGCTTTGAAGCCGACTTCCGCTTCAACCTGGTCCGGGTGCGCGAGAATTCCGAACAGATCGCGCTGCTCAAGGGCGAGAGCGCCGAGCGCGGACGCCTCCTGCACCGCTTCAGCTTCGTGATCGGCAACTGGTACGCGATCATGAGCCGCACCAAGCGCCTCACCGCGTTCACGGCGAGCTATCAGCAGGCTGCCGTGATCTTTCCCTACGTGTTGGTGGCGCCGGCCTATTTCGCCAAGAAGATCCAGCTCGGTGACATGATGCAGACCGGCTCGGCCTTCTCGAGCGTGCAGCGCGCGCTGTCGTTCTTCGTGACGACCTACCGCTCGCTCGCCGAATGGCGCGCGGTGGTTGCCCGTCTCGACGGCTTCGAGATGTCGGTCAGCTCGGCCGCCAATCTCCCCGCGCACGAGCCGACCATCGGCGTCACGCCATCCACGGGCAGCGAGGCCATCGCGCTCGAGCAGTTGCTGGTGAAGCTGCCGAACGGCAAGCCGCTGGTCGCAGCCAACGCCTTTGCGATCCAGCACCCCGAGCGCGTGCTGGTGACGGGACCGTCGGGCTCGGGCAAGTCGACGCTGTTCCGCGCCATCGCCGGGGTCTGGCCGTTCGGCACTGGCAAGATCGCCATCCCCGGGAAATCCAGCCTGATGATGCTGCCGCAGCGGCCTTATTTCCCGATTGGCCCGCTCGGCGACGCCGTGATCTACCCGGCCGAGCACGGCACGGTTGCGCCCGACAAGATCAAGGACGCGCTGAGAGCGGTCGGCATGCCGCGGCTTGCCGAGCAGCTCGACGAGGAAGCGCACTGGAACAGGACGCTGTCGCTCGGCGAGCAGCAGCGGTTAGGGGTGGCACGGGCGCTGCTGCATGCGCCGGATTACCTGTTCCTCGACGAGGCGACTGCCTCGCTCGATGAGCCGTCCGAGGCCCTGCTCTACCGCCTCATGGAGGAAAGGCTGCCGTCGACCACGATCGTGTCGATCGGCCACCGCTCGACGCTCGATGCCTTCCACAGCCGCCATGTCAGGCTGGTCCAGGACGGCGAGATCCACGTGCTCGGCGGGGTCGGCGCACCGGCCTGGGCGGAGCCGAGCGAAGCGCGCTGAATGCTTCCACAGTGACCGTGCACTCCCTCTCCCGCTTGCGGGAGAGGGCTATCGCATTGATGTGAGAGCTTGAGGCGCTGAAGCTTCCATATCGTCATGGCCGGGCATAGCCGTCCGAAGGACGGCGTCGCTTCCGCTCGCCTATGTCCCGGCCATCCACGCCTTGCCTAACGGCACAAGGAACGTGGATGCCCGGGACAGGCCCGGGCATGACGCAGTTATCCGTGTAGCGCCCACGGGAGACGTTCACGCCCCCACAAAAGCAAAAGGGCGGCAGGTTTGTCCTGCCGCCCCTTCAGCCAGTCTCGGGATGAAACTTACTTCAGGTTGGTCATCGCCGTCAGGTCGAACGACAGCTTGGCGATGCCGGCCGCGCCGCACCAGTTGGAGCCGACGCCCGACGGGTTGATCGGGGTCACGAAGGTACCGGTGGAGGCGGTGATGTTACCGCGGGCCGACCAGTCGCTGGTGAAGGCGTTACAGTCACCCTTGGAGAGGTTGGTGTCGGAGTAGCGCAGATCCAGCGTGAAGACCTTGTAGGTGAAGCCGATGCCGACGTTCCAGGTGTTGTAGTCGGCATATTTGATGCCGTTCGGGAACGCGAGCGTGCCGTAGAAGCTGTCGGAGGTGCCCAGCCATTGACGGCCGAACTCACCCGACACGTACATGCCGACGCCGCTCGAGCCAAAGATCGTGCTGGGCGCGGTGTACTTGCCGGTGATCGAGGCGTAGTTGCCCCAGGCGCCCGAGTTCAGGTAGCTCGGAGTGTAGTACTCGGTGAAGCCGAACGCCCAGTTGTCGTTCACCGTATAGGTCCCCTTGCCATAGACTTCGAAGAAGCTCAGGTCCTTCTTGATCACGTTGGCATTGAGCAGGGCCTTCTCGGCGCACTCGGCGCCCTGGAAGTTGCCGGCGAAGTCGATGCCGGGCGCGCCGAAATAGCAGGTGCCGCCCGGATACAGGTAGCCCCAGACACCGATGTCGAGCGCGAACGCGCCGAAGGTCGGGCGGATACCGCCGTAGACGTCGACTTCTGCTGCGGCGCGGTTCGGGAATGAGATGCTCTCGGCCGAGACGCCGACATAGAGCTGGAGGTCCTTGGTGACGTTGTAGCGCGGCTCGAAATAAGCCGTGACCGACGGCTTGTGGTTCGACTGGGTGATGCCGCGGAAGATGTAATCGCTCATGATGCCGCCGCCGAAGGCGACGTCCCACGGGTCAAAGGCGGGCGGCGGAGGAGCCTTCACAGCCTTCACCGGCATATCTGCCGCCAGAGCCGAACCCGTCACCATTGCCAGCGCCGTTGCCAACAAAGCCACTTTCTTCATTTCGTTCCCCATCACCTTCCTAAGGCCAGTCCGATCCCGGCGCCCCCCGGGGCATGCGACCCTGACTGAAAAACTCTCGTAACAGCCGCAATCTGGAGTGCGACGCCCAAGCAGTGAAGCAAAAAACACGGGCATCTGCCGACTTTTTGGGCGTAATGGCAATTTCACGAAAGGTTGTCAGCGTGTGTTGCATCTCGAACACAATGATTTCGAGCCGAGGTGCCCCTGACCACGTGATGCTACGGGGAGATTGCCAGGCTGAGGCTTGGCCGCCACGCGTAGGCTCCCCGCGATTCGGCTTGGCTTCGGCCGATGCAAAAAGGCCGCAGCATCAGTGCCGCGGCCTTCCTGCTTGCAGGTTCGCAATTGAGGCCAGGAAGAGCGCCTAGCCCTGCCCGTCAGCAGCTGCGGACGGACCATCGCCGCTCGACGGAGTCGCCCAGCTCGCTTCCGGCGCGGGCTCGGGGGCGGGAGCTTCCACGGGGGCCGGTGGCTTGGGAGCCGGAGCCGCCCTCTTCGCGCTCTTCTTGGGAGCCGCCTTCTTCGCGGATTTCTTCGCGGCCTTCTTGGCCGCCTTCTTCGGTGCGGCTTTCTTTGCCGACTTCTTCGCTGCCTTCTTGGCGGATTTCTTCGCCGACTTCTTCTTGCCGGCCTTCTTCGCAGTCTTCTTCGCCGCTACGGCTTTCTTGGCCTTTTTGGCCTTCTTGCTTTTCTTCTTCTTCGCTTTCGCCATCGTGATCCTCCTGTTGCCGCCGAACAATGTCGATCGGGCCTTCAGTCGTCCACCTCCGGGCGCGGCGCAGTCGGCTAGCTTAATTCGACTAGTTCAATGCCGGCTGCGCGCCGCCCGTCGCCCAATCGAGAAGCTCAATCGTGTGCACGACCGGCACTGATGTCCCGCTGGCAATCTGCACCATGCAGCCGATATTGCCTGCGGCAATCATGTCCGGCTTGACGCTTGCGATGTTGGCGACCTTGCGATCGCGCAACCTGCCCGCAAGGTCGGGCTGGAGAATGTTGTAGGTCCCCGCCGAACCGCAACACAAATGGCTCTCTGGGATATCTTTCACCACGAATCCGTTCTTGGAAAGCAATTCTTTCGGAAGTCCAGTGATTTTCTGCCCGTGCTGCAGTGAACAAGCGGAATGATAGGCGACGACGATGTCGTCGTGTCGCCTCAAGGGCTGAAGCGCGAGACCTGCGACATACTCCGTGATGTCCTTGGCGAGAGCGGAGACGTTGGCCGCATCGCTCGCGAGCTCGCGGTCCTCGCGCAGCAGATAGCCGTAGTCCTTGATGACCGTGCCGCAGCCGGACGTCGTCACCAGGATGGCATCGAGACCGTCCTTTGCCGCCTCGCGACGCCATGCCGCAACGTTCGCCCGCGCCCGCGCGAGCGCATCGTCGTCACGTCCGAGGTGATGGGTCAGAGCGCCGCAGCATTGCTCGTCCCGGACCAGCACGACCTCGATGCCGTGGCGGGTCAGCAGGTTGATGGCGGCCTGGTTGATCCGCGGCGCGAGCACCTGCTGGGCGCAGCCCTGGAGCAGCGCCACCCGCCCCCGCCTCTTGCCGAGCGGCGCAAAGACGCTGCCCGCGGCGGGCCCCGGAGCCGGCAGCCGGCCTGGCGCGAGCGCCAGCATCGCCTTGATCCGCTGCGTCAGGCCGGGCGTAGCCGACGGCCGCGGCGTCGGCAGCAAAGCCGCGAGCGGCCGGGCAAGCCGCGCCAGCGACATGCTGACGCGAAAGCGCTGCGGGTCAGGCAGGACGAACGCCAGCACGGTGCGGAGCAGACGCTCGGCAAGCGGCCGCTCGTAACGCTCTTCGATCCGGACGCGGGCCTGGTCGACCAGGTGCATGTAGTTCACCCCGGACGGACACGTGGTCATGCAGGCAAGGCACGACAGGCAGCGGTCGACATGCTTGACGACCTCCGATGTCGGCGCCTGGTCCTTCTCCAGCATCTCCTTGATCAGGTAGATGCGGCCGCGCGGGCTATCGAGCTCGTCGCCGAGCAGCACATAGGTCGGACAGGTCGCGGTGCAGAAGCCGCAATGCACGCAGGCACGCAGGATCTTGTCTGCTTCCGCGATATCGGGATCGGCGAGCTGGGTGAGCGAAAATTCGGTCTTCATGCCGCGCCCCGCTTCAGCCGCCCGCGATTGAGGATGGTCTTCGGATCGAAGCTGACGCGAACCCGCTCGCTGAGCGCGGCGACACCCGGTGCTTGCGGATGGAACACGTCCACATTGCGCCGCACCTCCTCAGGTGCCCGGACCAGCATGGCGTGCCCGCCGACGGCTTCCGTGCGCCGGCGCACGATGGCGGCTTGCGCATCGTCCTTGGGCGGCACCGCCGCCCAGATCAGCCCGCCACCCCAGTCGTAGATCACGTCGCCGCCGGTGTCCTGCGCAAGCTGCCGGCCGACCGCGGCGCCAGAGGCCGGCGGACACACGATCCGCCACACCGGCCAGGCGCCAAGCGCGCCATCGGCCGCGAACGGCAGCACGTCCCGTATCGCAGTCCACAATGCGGCCGAGGCGCCATCCTCCACGATGGTGGCGGTTCCGAATGGCGCGAGCGTCTCGCGCAGCGCGACCGCGCGGTGAGCGGCCGAGGCGGTGATGCCCTCCAGCCGCAGCACGGTAAGCGGCTCGCCTCGAGTGGCGACGTCGCCGAGCCCTTCGGCTCTCTCCCGGACAGCGGATTTCGGCAGATGCGCCGCGCCCGATACGTCGAAGGGCGAACCGAGCGCCACGGTCATGGCCTTGTTGGCGCTACCGTCATCCAGCCCGCGCAACAGCAGCGTCCGCTCGCTCTCCGGCTTCGGCATGACCTTCAGCGTCACCTCGGTCATGACCGACAGTGTGCCCCAGGAACCGGCGAGCAGCTTGCAGAGGTCGTAGCCGGTAACGTTCTTCACCACCTTGCCGCCGGTCTTGAAGCTGTCGCCGAAGCCCGAGACGGCGTGCGCGCCGAGCAGATGGTCGCGCACCGCCCCCGCCTTGATACGGCGTGGCCCGGCGAGGCCCGCCGCGATCATCCCACCGATGGTGCCGAGCCCGGGCATTGTGCCGAGCCCGGGCATCGTGCCGAGCCCGGGCATCGTGCCGAGCCCGGGCATCGTGCCGAGCCCGGGCGTCCCGAGCAGGGGCGCGGTGTTCATCGGCTCGAAGGCGAACTGCTGGCTCTTGGCATCGATCAGCGACAGCACGTCGGCCAGCGGCGCGCCGGCCTGGAGCGTGATGATCAGCTCGTTGGGCTCATAGGAGGTGATCGCGTTTAGCGCGGAGACGTCGAGCACGGCGTTGGTCGCCATCACATGGCCGATGCCGCGCTTGGAGCCATGGCCGATGATCTCGAGCGGCTGCTCATTGGCAATCGCCGCGCGCACCACCTCTTCGACGTCTTTGGCGTCTCTGACCTTGAGCGTATCCACGGGAAAAGGCGGTAGCGAAATTCGCGTCGGAAATCAATTCGCGCGGGGCTCGCACACCTCATCCCAAAGAAGGTGCAGCCTTTCACCATGCGGTGCGCGGGCCGGTTTGCACCACCCTGCAAGGCACGATCTCACTTCGATCATCATCGAAACATTATCGCCCAAACTTCGCTATTGATCGAACAGTTCTCTCCCCAATGGAGTTCCAACATGAACCAACAGGCGATGAACCAACAAGCCATCCACCAGGCGATCAGTAGCGGGGGTCTTCTGGTCGTGGCGCAATGGGAAGCCAGGGCTGAAGAGGCCGACCACGTGGCCGAGATCCTGCGCACCTTCCTCCCGCAGGCGCAAAGCGAGCCGGGCGTGAAACTGTTCCTGATCAGTCGCGCCAAGGACAATCCGGCGCAGTTCCTGTTCTACGAGCTGTTCCGCGACGAAGCCGCCTTCAGAGCGCATCAGGACAGCGCGCACTTCAAGAGCCATATCGCAGGACAGGCGCTGCCATTGCTGGCAAAGCGCGAGCGCACCCAATACGCGTTGATGTAAGAAGCTCCTCGCACGCTGCGCGCGACTAGATGATCGCGCGCAGCGGCGACCTCCGCAGGATCAGCGCTGAGACGGCGAAGCTACCGGCCGCCGCCAGCATCGTCAGCAACAGTGCCTTCGTGAGTGCGAAGAGCGGTAGCCCATGCAGGAGCATGGCGAAGCCGATCAGGATCGGCGGGTGGATCAGGTAGACCCCGAACGCATTGTCCGAGAGCCACTTGGCGACCGGCCCCTGCCAGTCGAAATGGCGGCGATAGATGGCCAGAATGACAAGACCCATGCCCACACAGACGAGCGCCTCCCACAGGCACTTCCCCGCGCTGACGAGATTGAAGCCGCCGGAATAGAGCGACGTCTCGCCCTCGAGGCCGCCGCCAAGCAGCACCAGCGCCGCGAACAGCGGAACGGAGAGCATGAGCGCCAGCGCTCCCCAGCGCAGACAGGCCCCCTCGGCAAGTCCCGTCATCCAGTTACCGCGATAGCCATAGGCTCCGACCGCGAACATCAGGACGTATTGCGGCAGGTCACCGGGATGAACATTGAGCACCGAGGTGCCGGCCTGCACGACGATGCGCACGGCAAAGGTGGCCCCGGCCATCACCATCACGAAGGCGACGACCATCGGCCAACGCAGCACGACGTTGCGCTCTCGCCAGCCCGACAGGCGGATCATGCCGTAGGCAACCGAGAACAGGAGCAGGACGGCGCAGAACCACATCGGGCCGGTCTCGGACAACCACTCGCCATCCCCGAGATGAACCAGCCACTGATGGCCGAAGCCGCCGCGTCCCCAGGTCCGTGACAGGAAATACTGCGTGAGCGGGCCGATCACGAACATGTAGAGCAGGGTCGGCAAGCCCAGCCGGACGAAGCGGTCGCGGGCGAAGATCGGAAATTCCTTCCGGTCGCAGGATGCGGCGGCGAAATAACCGGCGATGAAGAACAGCACCGCCATGAAGAAGGCCTGGAGGAAGCTCTGGTAGACGCCGAAGAACAGCGCCGTGCCAAAGCCGGTCGCCTGCCGGTCGATGTAGTACCAATTGCCGAACGGGCTGTAGGTGTCGGCCGCGTGCATGCTCAGCACGAGGATGATCATCGACCAGCGGATGTTGTCGATGAACAGGAGCCGTGACTGGGCGTGCGCCCCCGCAGGTGCAGTCGTCGCCGCGCCTACCGGAATGTCCGCCATGCCGCCACCTCGACCGACATGCCAGATCCTCAGAACCGCGGAATGTCCGGAAACGCCAGCTTGCCCGCATGCACATGCATGCGGCCGAGCTCGGCGCAGCGGTGCAGGGTCGGGAACACCTTTCCGGGATTGAGCAGGCCCTGCGCGTCGAAGGCGCATTTCAGCCGCTGCTGCTGGTTGAGGTCGATCTCGTTGAACATATCCGGCATCAGGTCGCGCTTCTCGATGCCGACGCCGTGCTCACCGGTGAGCACGCCGCCGAACTCGACGCAGGCGCGCAAGATGTCGGCGCCGAACGACTCGGCGCGCTCGATCTCCCCGGGCTTGTTGGCATCGTAGAGGATGAGGGGATGCAGATTACCGTCGCCGGCGTGGAACACGTTGGCGCAGCCGAGGTGGTATTTCTCCGACAGCTCGCGGATGCGCGCCAGCGCCTTCGGCAGCGCGCCGCGCGGAATGGTGCCGTCCATGCAGAGATAGTCGGGCGAGATCCGACCGACGGCGGGGAACGCCGCCTTGCGGCCGGCCCAGAACAGATTGCGCTCGGCCTCCGAAGTCGAGATCTGGCAGGTGGTCGAGCCGCAGCCTTGCGCGATCGCCTCGACGCGCTTGATCAACTCGTCGACCTCGACGCCGGGACCGTCGAGCTCGATGATCAGGAGCGCCTCCACATCGAGTGGATAGCCGGCATGGACGAAGGCTTCGGCGGCGTGGATCGCGGGCTTGTCCATCATCTCCATGCCGCCGGGAATGATGCCGGCGCCGATGATCCGCGCCACGCATTCGCCGGCCGCCTCGACCTGCGCAAACCCGACCATCAGCGCGCGCCCCGTCTCGGGCTTTTGCAGAATGCGCACCGTGATCTCGGTGATGACGCCGAGCAGGCCTTCCGAGCCCGTGATCACGCCCATCAGATCGTAGCCTGGATTCTCCGCCGCCTTGCCGCCGATGCGCAGGATCTCGCCGCTCATCAGCACGAACTCGCAGCCGAGCACGTTGTTGGTGGTCATGCCGTATTTCAGGCAGTGCACGCCGCCGGAATTTTCAGCGACGTTGCCGCCAATCGAGCAGGCGATCTGCGACGAGGGATCGGGTGCGTAATAGAAGCCAGCATGCGCGACCGCCTGGCTGATCGCGAGGTTGGTGACGCCGGGCTCGGTGACGACGACGCGGTTGTCGAAATCGATCTCGCGGATGCGCTTGAACTTGCCGAGCCCCAAGAGCACGCCGTCTTCCAGCGGCAACGCACCGCCAGACAGCGAGGTGCCTGACCCGCGCGGCACCACCTTGATACCGTGCTCGGCACAATATTTCAGGACCAGCGAGACCTGCTCGGTGGTATCGGGCAGCACCACGACCATCGGCGGCTGCCGATAAGCGGTCAGCCCGTCGGACTCATAGACCCGCATCTCGGCGGCGCTGTCGATCACGCCCTCGCCGGGGACGATCGCGCGCAAGGCGGCGACGATCTCGCTGCGACGCGCCAGCACGGCCTGGTCGGATGCGGGCATCATGATGGCCATGTTACGAACCTTCGTCAGACGCTGGAAAATGTCCCGCCAAATCAATCATGTCCTGCCGGCTTTGGGTAGGTCCTCCGAAGGTCGCATTGCTTTGTTGCAGCGCAAGTTCTCTCTGGGGCAAGTCTGCTATCGCGAAACCTGTCAAACTTTCGCGGCTTGTCCACCTGCACCGGACCTGCCAAAACCACGACACTCAATCTGACCCCGGGAAGAGACGAAGAGCATCCTATGACAAAACTGACTTTCGGCGCGCTGGTTGCCCTCGCCATGACTGCCGCAGCGTCCACCGCCATATCTTCCACCGCCATGGCGCAGGACGCCGCAGCCGGCAAGACGTCGTTCAACAAGTGCCTCGCCTGCCACGCGATCGGCGAAGGCGCGAAGAACAAGGTCGGACCGGAGCTCAACGGCCTCGACGGCCGCAAATCCGGCACCGCGCCGGACTACAATTATTCAGACGCCAACAAGAATTCCGGCATCACCTGGGGTGAGGCGGTATTCAAGGAATATATCAAGGATCCGAAGGCCAAGATCCCCGGCACCAAGATGGCGTTCGCCGGCATCAAGAACGAGAAGGAGATCAACGATCTCTGGGCCTTCGTCTCCCAGTTCGACAAGGACGGCAAGGTCAAGCAATAACGCAGCGAGATTTGGCGGCCGCTAATCGGCGGCCGCCTTCTCGGCCATGATCGCGGCGATCAGCGCCTCGATCTCGGTCTTCACCAGGTCCGGCTCCGTGGTCTGCACCATGTGGCCGAGATTGGGCAGCACGATCAGCTTCGCATTCGGCACGGTCGCGGCGAACGGGCGGGCGTGGATATTGGTGGATACCGTCTTGTCGGGCTCGCCGGCGATAACCACGGTCGGCGCAAAAATCTCGCCATAGCGCGGAGCTTGCGCGGCCACCGACGCCTTCAGCGTCACCAGATCATAGGCATTGGCGATGAACTCGCGCGGGCGCAGCAGCAGCGGCGTCGCGGAGTCCTGCACGAAGCCGTCCGGCATCGTCTGCGGCAGGAAGACGTTCCGCGCGCCGGGCGTTGCAAGCAGATAGCCGAGCGGCAGCGTGATGGTGTAGGCGAGCAGCGGACCGATCACCGGCATTGCGATGATCTCATTGTAACGCCCGACGCCGCCGCGCCAGGGATGGGTGACCGGCGCAAGCATGACGAGACCTGCGACACGACCGGCATGATCGAGTGCAAGCCGCGCGCCGAGCGCACCGCTCCAGGAATGCACCACGAACACCGCGCGATCGATGCCGAGCTTGGCAAGCGCCTCGTCGACCATCCGCGCCTGCACCTCGGCCGTCGAATCCTCGAGTCGCGCCCGCGTGCTCCAGCCGTGGCCGGGGCGATCGATCAGGATCACGCGATGGTTTTCGGCGAGGAGATCGCCCAGCGGACGCCGCATCACCTCCAGATTCGAACTCGCACCATGCAGCATGACGATCGGCAAGGTAGCATCGCGCGGGCCGAGATCGACGACGTGCAGCGTTGCGCCGGCGACCTCGATCATCTCGCCCTGCGGCGGGAAGGCGCGCTCGACCGCCCAAACGCCGACCAGCGTGACGGCGACAAGCGCTACGAGCGCCGTCACGACGAGAAACACGATCATGAAGATGGTCCGGGCGATCCAGGGCACATGGCAGTTACGGTCTCAACGTCCGGCAGTTTCTTTTCGGCTTGCGCGCGCGGGTACGTCCTGCCTGTGGATATCAATAGAATTCAATTTGGGAAAATATCAACAAAATCAATGATGGCCTGAACGCATGGCACCAATCGGGCCGCTTCATGCAGCCGTCATCGCCGCCTCCATATAATCGCCACGGTCGGTTCCGCCTCTAAGCACGGGCGGGCGCCGATCCTCCACGCAATCCACAGGAACGCGGGAAAGACCGGCAGATTGTTCTGTTTTGGATTGGAGGTATTTCGATGAGTCTGCGATCTAAAGATGCTGCGATCGACGAGATCGTCGCGAGCTGCAGTGGTGATCTGCGCGGCGCGGTACGGGCGCTGCTACTGATCAACGAGCATCTCGAAGCCGAGCTTGCAAAACTCTATGCCGCTGCCGCGGACCGGAGCCTCGTCGAGCGCGGCGACCACATCCTGCATTAGGTGAACCTAGTTCTCGCTGTCGTCATCCTTGTCTTCGCCGGCATCTGGCCTCGGACAGGCACGGATCGTCGACCGCGCAAGCTTGGCGTCGGCCTTGGACTTGTAGGGACCGTCGCCGAACCAGATGTCGCCGATGATGACGGGATTGCTGGTCACGATCTCGCATTTGCCGGTGGCACGGTTGCCCACCACCCAGAATAGCCCGTCGGCAAGACAGACCGTCGCGGACGCCAGCACCAACGCACCCGCAAGGATCACGCGTTTCATCGCACGGCTCCACTTGTGGCTGTCATGCAGCTAATCCCGAAGGCGCGGGAAAAACATCCCCTCGCGGCGAGGCAACTCGACGCGTGGTTAATGGCCGCGCTCCGCAGTCGCTCAAAACAACATCGAGTTGGGGCTAGATATCCCGGCCTTCGACCTTCTCGGTCAGTGACTTGACCTGATCGGGGATCTTGTCGAGGTGCGGATTGATGGCGAGCGCCTTGCGGTAGGCATCGAGCGCACGCTTCTCGTCGCCGATCTCCTGCATGATCATGCCGAGACCTGCGAGCGCGCCGAAATGCCTCGGCTCCCGGATCAGTACCTCGCGAATGTCGGCGAGCGACCGGCCATAGTCGTTTTGCATGTAGTAGAGCGTGGCGCGCCGGTTCCAGGCCTCGATATAGTCGGGGCGAAGCTTGATGACGGCATCGAGCAGCTTGATCGCGACGTCGACCTTCTGCGCATCCACGGCCGCCTTGGCCCGCGTCATCAGGAGCGCTGCCGTATCGCTGGGGGTCTGGAGCCAGATCGCCCAGATCCGCGCCTCGACATGCTTGGCGCTGATATCATCGGGCGCGGCCTTCAGCGCGCCGAACAGGAAGTCGAGATTCTTGGTGCGGTCGACCTTGGGCAGCTTGGCCGGCGCCTCGGGTAGCTTCTTCTGCTTCACGGGCGGACCTGAGGGGTCATCCTGTGCGAAAGCCGGGGCGACGACCGCCAGCGCGGCCAGAAGGGCGGCCAGACGGAGGGAGTGCGCGGACAAGAATCTCACTGCCATGGCGAAAGTCTAAACGCGCAAAGCCGCCCTTGGGAAGCAAGGACGGCGTCAAAGTCGTGTGAGACCGTGGTCTTGCGGGGCCGCGCGCGAGGCCCTCGGCAGGGTCTTAGCCCTGGCGAGCCTTGAAGCGGCGCTGCACCTTGTTGATCACATAGACCCGGCCCTTGCGGCGGACCAGGCGATTGGCGCGGTGGCGACCGCGCAGCGATTTCAGCGAGTTACGGACCTTCATGGCAGAATCCTGAACGTTCGAAAGGCCGTGTTCGGCACTACCGTTTCGGCACGCGCGAATGTGGCAAAATGAGATTTTTCCCGCTGGCGGACTGACCGCCCGGGACGGGGCGGTTCTTAAGGCATGGCGGGAGGTGATGTCAATCTTAACTGCCCCGTTCCGCCCCACCAAATTCTTGAAAACAATCCCATGCAAAGTAGAAAGCGGCCGGATCGGCCCAAATCTATACCTCCTGCGACGCCTTGCCAAATTCGTTATATGATATAATCAATTTGGCAACCCTTCGGGAGGAAACCAATGCCCAAGCTGAAGCTGCCAAATATCGACGACGTCGTCGCGATCGACATCCACACCCACGCGGAGGAGCCCTGCGGCTGCCACCCCGACGACGGCTATGACGATTTCCAGGCGCAGATGGCGGAATACTTCAAGTCGCCGAACAAGCATCCGCCGACTGTGCCCGAGACCGCGGCCTACTACCGCGCCAAGAACATCGCCGCCGTGATCTTCCCGGTCGATGCCGAGCGCGAGACCGGCTTCCGCCGCTACAACAATTACGAGATGCTCGAGGTCGCCTCCGACCATCTCGACGTCCTCATTCCCTTCGTCTCGATCGATCCGCACAAGGGCAAGCTGGGCGTGCGCGAGGCGCGCAAGCTGATCGAGGAATACGGCGTCCGCGGCTTCAAATTCCACCCGACCATGCAGGGCTTCTACGCCAACGACCGCATGGCCTACCCGCTCTACGAAGAGATCAACAATGGCGGCGCGATCGCGCTGTTTCACACCGGCCAGACCGGCGTCGGCTCGGGCATGCCCGGCGGCATGGGAATGCGGCTGAAATATTCCAACCCGATGTACATGGACGACGTCGCGGCTGACTTCCCCGACCTCAAGATCATCCTCGCCCACCCCTCCTTCCCCTGGCAGGAAGAAGCGCTGTCGGTCGCGACCCACAAGCCGAACGTCTATATCGACCTGTCCGGCTGGTCGCCGAAATATTTCCCGCCGATCCTGGTGCGCTATATCAACTCGATCCTGCAGGATAAGATGCTGTTCGGCTCGGACTGGCCGGTGATCACACCAGACCGGTGGCTGGCCGACTTCGCCAAGATCGATATCCGCGACGAGATCCGGCCGAAGGTGCTCAAGGCTAACGCGCGCAAGCTGTTGGGGATCTAACGAAGAGGTCAGCGTGACGATCAAAGCCGTCGTCTTCGACGCCTACGGAACGCTCTACGACATCCAGTCGGTCGCAGAGATCACAGAGGATGCGTTCCCGGGCTACGGCGAGATCATCACGCAGGTGTGGCGGATCAAGCAGCTCGAATACACCTGGTTGCGCTCGCTGATGCAGCGCTACCAGGATTTCGCCGCCGTCACGCGCGACTCGCTTACCTATACGCTGCGTGTGCTTGGGCTCGCCTATGAGAGCGACGCCTTCGAGCGCGTGATCGCGAAATATCTGCATCTCGAGCTCTATCCGGACGCGGCCGACGCGCTTGCAGCGCTGAAGCCGCGCAAGCTCGCCATCCTCTCCAACGGCAGCCCGGACATGCTCGACGCGCTGGTGCACAATTCCGGTCTCGACAAGCTGCTCGACGCCACGATCAGCGTCGATGCGAAGAAGGTCTTCAAGCCGAGCCCGCAGGCCTATGCGCTGATCAGCGAGGTGTTCGGCACCAGGCCCGACGAGGTGCTGTTCATCTCGTCAAATCCGTGGGACGTCGCCGGCGCCAAGGCGTTCGGACTGAACGTCGCCTGGATCGAGCGGGTGACACCGGAAGCCATGGCACTGGCTTGCGTCGAAAGCGATCTCGTGGCACCGCTGACGATGTTCAAGGCGATCCGGACCCAGATGGACGAGCTGGGCCTTGCGCCGGATCATCGCGTCCGCTCACTTTCCGAACTGTCCGAGATTGCCGCCCGCCTATGAGCATTCAATCCGTTCGCGACTTCTTCGCCGAGAAAGCTCCAGACATCACCGTGATCGAATCGCCGATCAGCTCGGCGACGGTGACGCTCGCCGCCGAGGCCTATGGCGTCGAGCCCGGCCGCATCGCCAAGACGCTGTCCTTGCGGATCGGCGAGCGCGTCGTCCTGATCGTCGCCAGCGGCACCTCGCGCATGGACAATAAGAAGGTGAAGGCGCAGTTCGGCGGCAAGCCGAAGATGCTGGGGCTCGAAGAGGTCGCCGACATCACTGGCCACGAGGTCGGCGGCGTCTGTCCGTTCGGGCTGAAGGCGCCGCTGCCGATCTATTGCGACGTGTCGCTGAAAGCATTCGACGTCGTGGTGCCGGCCGCGGGCTCAACCCACAGCGCGGTGCGCATTGCACCCGATCGCATGGCCGAGCTGGTCGGCGCCGAATGGGTCGACGTCTGCGAGCACCGACCTTAGGCCGCGCTAATGCTTGCCGGTTCACCTCTCCCGAAGGGAGAGCTCGGATCGCAGCGACAGATGCGATCCGCGTGAATGGTTACGGCCTCTCTGAACGCTGCGGCCCTCACCCGGATTGCTTCGCAATCCGACCTCTCCCCGCTGGGGAGAGGTGAATTCGAGGCGATCGACCGCACTTTATCTCATCGGCTTTAATAGTTGTCATCGTAGTAAGGCCGCGGCGGGGGGACTGCAGGAGGCGGCGGCATATTGTCGTAGCGCGGCGGTGCGGGCCGGCCGCGCGGCAGCACTTGTGGCGGCTGCGCCTGGTTGTTGGTTTCAAACACCGCGCGGCATCCGCTGGAAAGCTGCGGCGTGTTGTGCCGCAGGCAGGCGACGATCCGGTTCACGTCAGGAATCTGGTCGCTGCACAGGCGCCAGACATCCGGCGTGCAGGCCATCTGTTGTTCCATGGTGCCGCGATATTCCTGAGCTGAGACGGCGCTCGCGGCGACCGTGCCGCCGATCGCAAGCGCCACACCGAGCGCAATCGGCCCTGTTCGCATGTCTCGATCCTTCTCATTTTCTCTCAAACGCTCCTCAATCAATGAGGCGCGCGAAGGTTCTGGACCAACAACAAAATGTGAAAGCCGGAACGGAACCTATTCCACCTTGCCGATCTTCTTGACCGCTGCGATCAGCCGCGCGCTGTCGGCCGCGACGAACTGTGAAAACTCGGGCGCGTCCTGATAGGCGACGAGACTGCCCGAGGCCGCGAATGTCTTGAGGACATCCGCGCTCTTCATCACCTGCTCCATCGCCTCGCGCAGACGACTGACGATCGGCTGCGGCAGCGCGCTCTGCCCGAACAGGCCGGCCCAGATGTACATCTCGACATCTCCAAAGCCGATCTCCCTGAAGGTCGGGATGTCGGGAAAGCTCGCGATGCGCTGCGCACCCCAGTTCGCCAGCACGCGCAGCTTGCCGTCATCGACCTGCGGCTTCAGCGTGCCGGGCGCCGCCGCGATTGCCTGCACCGTGCCACTTAGAATCGCGGTCAGCGCTGGACCGGCGCCGCGGAACGGCACATGCAGCAGCTTGATGTCGGCGCTGACGGCAAACATCTCCATCGCGACGTGCAGTGTCCCGTAAGGCCCCGACGAGCCGTAGGTGATCTGCCCCGGACGCTTCTTCGCATCGTCGACGAACTCCTGCACCGTCTTCCACGGTGCCGATGCCGGCACAGCAAGCAACGTTGGATCGGCGAGCACGCGCGCGATCGGCGTGAACTGCGAGACCTCGTAGGCGACGGGCCGGTTGAACAGCCGGTCCGCTTCCGGCAGCACCGCGAGCGAGGACAGCGTCATCAGCAGCGTGTGTCCATCCGGCTCGGCGCGCGCGGCAGCCGCATTGCCGACCGATCCGCCGGCGCCGCCAGCACGATTGTCGACGATGACCGACTTGCCGAGGATGCGCTCGAGCGCCATCGCAACGGGACGCGCCGCGAGATCGGCCTGGCCGCCGGCCGGAAACGGCACGATCATGGTGATGTTGCGCGAGGGATAGGCTTGCGCAAAGGCGACGCGCGTCAGCGCTGTCTGTGCAAGCGGTGTAAACGCCGCGGCGCGCAAGAGATCGCGTCGGTTCATAGCCAGCCCTCCCCGTCTTTGTTGTTCCCAGCAGAGTAGCGCGGCGATGCGAATGAACAAAGGTATCACCGTGCCGCATCTGTGCATTTTAGGCCGGACACAGCGCAACATTTGCGAACTGTTATCCCTGCATCTCAAAGTGCAGGAACGGATCCCGCCGCGCGTGATTGAATTGGCGGGAGACCACGGGATGAACGAGATTCGCACGATCGATGGTGCGCTGGACGAGATGCTGGTGAATCTCGCCGGCATTGTGCTGCGGCTGGCAAAACCGGATCTGACACGAACGCCGGAGGCGCGGCGCGCGCTGGTGTTATCGGTCAATCAATACTCAGCCTGCGCCGCGCGATCGAGCGATCCGCGGGTGCATGAGCTGAAGGCGCAGCTGAAAGAGACGCTGAAGCCAAGCCTGCAGGTGATCGCCAGCGACGGGATGAAGTCGTCGTAGGCGCAGTGTCGTAGGGTGGGCAAAGCGAAGCGTGCCCACCATCATTCGCCAAAATCTCCCGCGATTTCCCGCACGTTCCCTCCCCAATCGGGAGGGCGAATGCCTTGCGCGACGTAACGATGGAAGCTGCTGGGCAACCAATCGCCTACTCGCGCAACTGGTCCATGTTTCACAGGATTTGAAGTGGGTGTAGTCAATATGCCGTTCCAAATCCGCCTCGTCTCGAATCGCGTGCTCCCAATAGCGGCGTTGCCAGATCCCTTTTTCGCGCTTGGCAACCTTGCTTGCCGAACTCGGCCGTGAGTCCAAGCCTCGCGAAAAGGTGCCTTTGACCAGATTCCATCGGGACGAAAAGTCGGCATCGTCCTCTGGCAGTTCCCAAATGGCATGCACATGATCAGGCAAGATGCAGATTGCCACGGTCTCAAATGGGCGACGCTGCTGAACAGTGCGGTAGGCCCGCCTCAGACGATCAATCTCATCAATCAGTAACGTGCTCGAACGATCGGCAAGAACAACAGTGAAGAAGAATACCTTGCCGGTTGCTCGACGATACTGAGGCATTTGCAACTCTCTCACCGAAAGTGGTGGGCACGCTTCGCTTTGCCCACCCTACGAGAATCATTGCTCGTTCGCCAGAGAGCTACGACTTGCAAGAGACGCTGAAGCCGAACCTGCGCGTGGTTGTGCGTGATGTGGCTAAGGTACCACGGGCGAAGATGCAGTAGGGTGGGCAAAGCGAAGCGTGCCCACCGAAACTAACCCGCCTTCGCGCGCTTCTTCGTCTGCCGCTTGCATGTGCCCGGCAATTTCGCCGCAAGAAACTCGGCAAGCACCTCGACACGCGCAGGGCGCGGGCCGCCGGGTGGGGTGACGAGATGCACGGCGCCTTCGGCCTGCTTCCAGTCCTTCAGGATCACCTCGACCTCACCGGATGCGATGGCCTCACCGACGATGAATTCGGGAAGATCGGCAATGCCGAGCCCTGCGAGCAGCGCCGGCATCACGGCCTCGCCATTGTTGACGCGCAATTGTCCGGCCGGGCGCACGCTCGCCTGCTCGCCCGCGCTGTTGGTGTAATGCCAGACGTTCGGCGTGGTGAGATAGGCGTAGCTGAAGCATTTGTGCTCGGCGAGGTGCATCGGATGTGTCGGCCGGCCGTGGCGCTTGAGGTATGACGGCGCAGCGACCGTGTAGCGCGGCATGGTGAAGAGCCGCCGCGCGATCAGCGAGGAATCCGGCAGCCGCGCGATGCGCAGTGCGGCATCAAAACCCTCGCCGATCAGATCGACGGTGGCATCGCTCAAATGCAGGTCGACCGAGACCTCCGGATAGGTCTGGAAGAACTCCGGCAACAGCGGCGCGACCGCTTTGACGCCGAAGGTCATGGGCACCGCGAGGCGCACGAGGCCGCGCGGCGCGACGGATTGCGCCAAGGCCTCGTTCTCCGCCGCCTCGCCGTCGGCGAGCAGACGCGTCGCCCGATCGGCGAGCTTGTGGCCGGCGTCGGTGAGCGCGAGCCGGCGCGAGGTGCGATTGAACAGCCGCGCGCCAAGCCGCTCCTCCAGCCGGGTCACCGCCTTGGAGACGGTCGCCTTCGACATCGCAAGCTCGCCTGCGGCGGCCGCAAATGACCGTAATTCCACGACTTTTGCGAAGATCGCGAGTGCCTCGAAATCCGGGAGTTTTGCCATGGGAGCGCCCCGTCAGTCACGTTTATGGAAACAATGTGTTTCGACAGTTTCTATTTCTATACCACAAGCGGAAGCATATCAAAGGGGCATCAGACATTCAGGGAATGGAGAAATCCAATGACCAAGAAGCTCTCAGGCAAGGTTGCTCTCGTCACCGGCGGCTCGCGCGGCATCGGCGCGGCCTCCGCCCGCGCTCTCGCCGATGAAGGCGCCGACGTCGCCATCAGCTACGTCGCCTCGCCCGACAAGGCCGAGGCCGTCGTCGCCGAACTGAAGACCAGGGGCGTGAAGGCGCGTGCCTTCAAGGCCGACCAGGCCTCGGTCGCTGAGGTCGAACAGCTCGTGAAGGACGTCGCGAATGAGTTCGGCCGTCTCGACATCCTCGTCAACAATGCCGGCGTCGCCGCCGGCGGCGCCATCGACGATGCCAAGGCCGACACCGCGGCACTGGCGCGCCTCGATGCCGTCAACGTACATGGCGTGATCGCGGCGATCCGCACCGCTTCGCAAATCATGGGTGAAGGCGGCCGCATCGTCACCGTCGGCTCGATGCTCGCCGACCGCGCCTCGTTCCCCGGCCTTGCCGACTACGTCGCGACCAAGGCCGCGGTGGTCGGCTACACCAAGGGCGCAGCGCGCGACTTGGGGCCGCGCGGCATCACCGTCAACGTGGTGCAACCCGGCTCGATCGACACCGACATGAATCCGAAGGATGGCGGCGAGTTCGCCGAGACCCAGCGCAAGCAGCACGCGCTGCAGCGCTTCGGCCGACCCGAGGAAGTCGCAGCCGGCGTCGTCTTCCTGGCGAGCCCGGAAGCCTCCTTCGTCACCGGCACCGTGCTCAACGTCGACGGCGGCTTTGGCGCCTGATCGGACGCGGACAATTCAAGCAAGGAACCACGCACATGATTGAAATCAGACCCTTCGCAAAGCTCGGCAGCGCCGATCACGGCTGGCTCAAGGCCAGGCATCATTTCTCCTTCGCTGGCCATTACGACCCCGACAACATGGGCCACGGCGCCTTGCGCGTCTGGAACGATGACGAGATCGCGCCGAATACCGGCTTTCCCGCTCATCCCCATGCCAACATGGAAATCATCACCTATGTGCGCGAAGGCGCGATCACCCATCAGGACAGCCTCGGCAACGAGGGCCGCACTGAAGCGGGCGACGTTCAGGTGATGAGCGCCGGAAGCGGCATCCGCCACTCCGAGTACAATCTCGAGCCGACGAAGACCAAGATCTTCCAGATCTGGATCGAGCCGGTCGGAAGCGGCGGCCAGCCGACCTGGGGGTCAAAACCGTTTCCGAAGGCAAGCCGCAACGGCAAGCTCGTCACCATCGCGAGCGGCTTCAAGGATGACAAGGAAGCGCTGCCGATCCGCGCCAACGCGCGGGTGCTCGCCACGACGCTCAAGGCCGGCGAGAGCGCGCAATACGAGCCGATGCAGTCGCGTCACCTCTATCTCGTGCCGGCCGCTGGCGCAGTCGAGGTCAATGGGGTGCGCATCAACGCACGCGACGGCGCCGCAATCCGCGACGAAGCCAACCTGACGATCACGGCGCTTGAGGATTCCGAGCTCGTGCTCGTCGATGCAGCGTAAGGCGCTCGGACTCCGAACTCGTCATGCCCGGGCTTGACCCGGGCATCCATCACCTTCGGAAGACTCTTCGAGGGGTGATGGATTGCCGGGACTTCTGGCGCGAAGACGCGCTTCGCGCTTTTGCCCGGCAATGACACGAATTTCCAAACTCACCATCACTCAACGGAGACTACCCATGGCTAAAGTTCTCGTCCTCTATTATTCCGCCTACGGTCACATCGAAGCGATGGCCAATGCCGTTGCCGAAGGCGCGCGCGAAACTGGCGCGACCGTCGACATCAAGCGCGTGCCCGAGCTCGTGCCGGCCGAGGTCGCCAAAGCCTCCTACTACAAGGTTGACCAGGCCGCTCCGGTCGCCAAGGTCGACGACCTCGCGAATTACGACGCGATCATCGTCGGCACCGGCACCCGCTTCGGCCGGATGTCCTCGCAGATGGCAAACTTTTTGGACCAGGCCGGCGGCCTCTGGGCCAAGGGCGCACTGCACGGCAAGGTCGGCGGCGCCTTCTCGTCGACCGCGACGCAGCATGGCGGCCAGGAGACGACGCTGTTCTCGATCATCACCAACCTCCTGCATTTCGGCATGGTCGTGGTCGGCCTGAACTACGGTTTTGCCGGCCAGATGAAGCTGGACGAAGTGACGGGCGGCGCGCCCTACGGAGCCACCACGATCACCGGCGGCGACGGCAGCCGCCAGCCCAGCGCCAATGAGCTCGCCGGCGCGCGCTATCAAGGGCGCGTGATCGCGGAGACCGCCAACAAGCTGCATGGCTGATGCCTTCGGGGCGGCATTCTCCTTGCGGATGCCGCCCCATGTCAGCTTGCAGGAGCAACGTATGGCTTTCGAAATTCTCCTGATGGCGCAGATGATCCGCAAGCCCGTCGAGGCGCTGGCCCGGCGCTGGTATTGCCGCAGCCTGTTTCGCGCCTCGCGCGGCCGGCTGCACTGCGCCGAGTGCACCGGACGGTGAAGCACCTCGGCTAGCGCTGGGTCTTGCCCATCGCGCGATTCGCAAGAGCGGCAAGCCGTGGATGGCGGCGCAGGCCCTGGGCCGCATGATCGCGCAGCACATAGGGCACGCCGCGCCAGGACAACGCGACGCTGACGTCGGTCAGCGGAAGCGGCACGGCGCCGAAGCGGCGCTTGTAGTCGTGATTGCCGATGCTGAGATCGAAGCGGCGCACGCCTTCTCCATGCAAGGCCGCCATCGTGCATTCGGTCACGAGCAGGCCCGGCGAGCAGGCCGACCACGGCCTGCCAGCGTTGCCGATGCGCAGCAGATAGTAGGTCGCGCCGTATCTGAGGCCCAACGACGTCGCGATGATGCCCTCGTCGCACACCAGCGCAGAGACGATCGCATAGCCCTCGGCAACGCCCTGCCGGATCACGTCGCGATAGAATTTCGCGTGGCTCTCGTCGCTGAGGACGAACTTGACTCCGAGCTGCTTCATGCGCTGCTGCTGCTGGACGTCCATCGCATCGAGCAATCTCAGCGCATGGTCGACATCGCTCGCGATCTCGAAACGCGCGCCTGCGTGACGGCTGAAGACGCGCCAGCAGCGCGGCAGTTGCATGCGCTTGATCGAGGTGCGGTAGTCCGAATAATCGTCGCCCGTCAGCACCAGATTGCCATTGAGCGAACAGGATCCGACACGGCCGAGCGACACCAGCGGGTTCGGCTTGCCACCCACAAAGGCCGGCATCTTCTGCAGGCGCAACAGATCGATCTGATCCGGCAACGCGCGCAAGCCATTGACCAGCGCATCGCCGATGGCGCGCGCGCCGGCGGCATCGCATGCGGCGCCTGGCGCCAGGATCGGCGCGTTGTTGTCGGACACGCCGAGATCTGCGAACTCGACGATGCGTATGCCACCCTTGCTGCGGCTGATCATCGGCACCAGCGCGATGTCCTGGCCGGCTGCAGCATCGGAAATGATTGCGATCAGCGGAGAGACGTCGCGGAATGCGTCGTACCAGGCCGCGAGCCAGTCACCGTGCTGGAACGCCGTGCGGTGGCCCGCACCCAGGCGTGACGCGGCGTGCTTCCAGTCGCGCACAAAATCGATCGCGATTTCGGACGCGCTGGTCACCCGACCGTCTAGTTGCTCGACGCTGAGAAACGCCATCCGCCCTGGGCATACAGTTGCTGAACGTTTCCAGATGAATAGCGTTTTGTCGCCAACCACAAGTTACGTTGCTGCTTATCGTTAAGCCGATACCGTTGTGTCGGGCAAAACTGTTCATGTCCCGATACGGGACGTCGTCGGAGCCCATCCTGCGACAAACTGTCGGCGGCTCAGGCGTCCTCCTTGTCCAAGCATTGGAACCTGGCGAGGAAATGCAGACCGGCGACCGCGAGCACGAACAGGAACCAGGTGGGATTGATCCGATCGAACAGGAAGGTCTCGGTCGTCCCGAAGTAAAGACCGAACAGCCAGATCGTCAGGAACAGCTTGGCCAGCGGGCGGCTGCGGCTGTTGCCCTGGACGACCTGAAAATTCCTGAGCGGGGCGGTAACGAAAATGAGGATGCAGAGCAGGAGGCCCGGCAGGCCGATCGTGACCGCGAGGTCGAGGTAACTATTGTGACTATGCGCCGCGGTCACGGCCCACTCGGCACCCTTGGCGGTCTCGCGCTGGCTGACGTCGTCCCAGAATGCCGCGTAGCCATGACCCAGGATGGGCTTTTCCGCCACCGCCGCCAGCGCGAACTCCCAGATGTCGCTTCGGCCGGTGAAGGTCGGATCGACCGGAAGCTGCCTCGTGAGGGCCGCAAGAGTGGGACTTGCGACGCTGCCAACCGTCAGCAGGTTCATCACGATCAGCGGCGCGAAGCAGATCAGCCGCTTCAGCCAGAGGCTGCGGGTAACATAAACCAGCGATGCCAGAAGATAGATGACAAGACAGAGCGCTGACGAGGTCTTGCCGCCGGTGAAGATCAGGAACACGCTGGCAAGTACTGCGATCGCGGGCCCCATGACGAACGATCCGCCCGCGGCAAGATAGATGCCGAGATAAACCAGAATGGACATCACGGGCGATGCGACGTTCTTGTGCCCGAAACTACCGCGCCAATCGCCGGCAAGCTGCGGCTCTGCGATGTCGACGGCCGTATGCATCGCAAATTCCGGCGCCAGCATGACGCCGAGATAGCACAGGGCGAGCAGCACGAGGGCCGCGAGCCCGAGACATCGGTTGAAGCTCTTCTGCGTCGGTGGCAGCAGCGGCAGCAGGATGGCGAGCGCAGTCACGCTTCCCGTCAGCACGAAACGCTGCGTGGACACGCCCCGGTTCTCCGAGAAAACCAGATTGATCAGCATCCAGCCGATGAAGCAGAGATGCAGCGGCGTCAGGAGAGTCTTGAGCGACGGCCCATCCTGTGCGGCAGTCAGCAGCACGGCGATTGCGGCCAACCCCGCAAATGCAATGTAGGACAGCGCTAATCGACCCGAGGCGGCGTTGGCAAGGTCGGCATTGCGCAAATCCGGGAACGGTTCCAGGGTCACCAGCACCAGGAGCAACGCTGCGACCGCGACGACGCAGCGCGCGGCCTCGAGGACGCTGAGCCCGGCGACGAACGCGCGCAGCCCCTGACCGAGCGGCCGGGCCCCCACGCCAGTGATGTCGGCGGCACTGCGATCCATCGATCACCCTTAGCCGACCGGTGCTAACCTTTCGTCAACCAGCATGCTTCCCGGCCACGCCTCCGCGTCGGCCGCTTAACGCTAATATGCAAAAGCCGGCCTCGAGCCGCCTTTGCTGCAAAGCTTTGACGCTTATCTGGCTATCATCGAAGGCGACCCAAGCCGCCATCGCGCGGCGCCGGCGCCGATATACGGCCTGGTTAACGAACCATTAAAAACGCTGCTCCAGACGACGAGACGTCAATTGACCACCGCCGGCGCCATCCTTGATCCACCGCTGGGCGCGCCGTCCGTCGAGGCGCGCGCCAGTGCCACTGCGCGCTCGGCCAACTTCGTCTCCATCGTCATTCCCGCCAAGAACGCCGCTGCCTATATCCGCGAGACGATCGACAGCGCGCTCGCGCAAAGTGCCGATGTCGGCGAGGTCATCGTCATCGACGACGGCTCGAGCGACGAGACCGCAGCCATCGTCGGATCCATCCGCGACAGCCGGCTGCACCTTGTCGCGAACGAGCTCGCGGGCGTCTCGGCGGCGCGAAATCTCGGCGCACGAGCGGCGCGCGGAGGATGGCTGCTGTTCCTCGACGCCGACGATCGTCTGCGCTCCGGCGCGGTGGCGACGCTGGTTGCAGCCGCGAAGGCCGCGCCCGCCGCCGTTGTCGTCTATGGCGACTACGATCTGATCGACAGTGATGGGCGGCCGATCGGCCGGCGCGGCCTCCTAAAAGGGCGCAGCAAGCCGTCAGGCGATGTGCTCGCGCGGCTCGCACGCGGCAATTTCATCGTCAACGGCGGTATCATGCTGGTGCGCACTGACGCGTTCTGGACGGCCGGCGGTTTCGACGAGCGGCTCAGCCTGTGCGAGGACTGGCATTGCTGGTGCCGCCTGGCCGCGATCGGCGACTTCCAGTTCGTGCCCGCGCTGCTCCTCGACTATCGCCTCCACAGCGCGAACACCATGAATGCAGCCACGCGCTCGCCGCGCGACTTCTTTCCGGCCGTGGAGCGCGTCTTTGCCGACGAGCTGATCCTCGGCAAGCTCGCACCGGAGAGTCGGCCCGCCCTGCGGCAGGCCGCCGAGATCCATCTCATCACATATGCGGCGACCCAGGCGGTCCGCTTCGGCCGCCATCGTGATGCCCTGCGCTATATGCGCATGGTTGGGCAGCGGTCTCTCACCGCGCTGCCGCGATCGCTCGCGAAGCTGATTCTCGCCCGCTTCGGTATCTAAAGCATGATCCGGAAAAGTGTGAAGCGGTTTTCCGGAAAGATCATGCGCAAACAACAACCTAAAGCGCGATGACGGTTCATCCTAACCTCATCGCGCTTTAGCCGTCAGGAGACGATCTTCGAGGCCTCGTAAGGCCGCTGTTCGATGCCGAGGGCGGCAAGCGCGCTGCCGAACGCAACCATCACGGGATGCATCGCGACGACGGCTCTGGTCGAGAACGACAAGCGCGCCGCGCGAACCAGCGACAGCGGCAGTCTTCCGAGCATCGCCGCAAAGACACGCGCCCGCGCCGCCGCAGTCGTTGCCGCCTTGGATTGCACCCGATAATTGATCGCTCCGATGCGCAGGCCACGCTTTGCGATCCACCCCAAGCTCGTGCGGCTTTGCGACACCGTCTCGGTGATCACGGCTTCCGCGGTCCAGTGGAACGTCATGCCGGCGTTTCGGCACCGCATGAAGAAATCGCAGTCGCCGCCGCCGAGAAAGTTGAAGCGGAGGTCGAAGGCCGGACTGCCGAGCCGATCGAACACCGAACGCGTGATCAGGCAGTTGCCGCAGCCATAGATCAGCGGCACGGCACCGCTGTAGTCATAGGCCGGACAGAAGGCGGGATGGCGCGCGAGCCATGGCTTGCTGTCGTCGTCGAAGAGCGGCAGCACCGGACCGCCGACCACGTCTGCGCCGGTCGCTTCCGCGGTACGAACCATCAGCTCGAGCCAGTCGGGCGAGGCAATCTCGTCGTCGTCGATCATCAGGAAACGGATCGCGAGCGGAAACAATGCCTGCGCGGTCTCGAAGGCGGCGTTGATCGCCTGACAATTGCCCTGCCGCTTCTCGACCAGGCAGACGCCCTGAAGCTTTCCGGCAGCCAGGTACTCGGCGGCAACCGGCGCGCTCTCGCGCCGGGCGGCGTCGTTCTCCACCATGACCACCGCAAACGAGCGCGCAGTGCGCTGGGCCGCCAGCGACTCCAGCGTCAGGCGCAAATGCTGCGGGCGGCGAAAGCAGGGAATGCAGACGACGATGCCAACCGAGAGGTCGAGCACGCGCGAGCTCGCGGCGATCTCCCGGTTGGGGTCGCGCACGGCGCTCGTGATGCGGCTCGTGGACAGCTCGGTCGGGAGCAGGGTCATGATATCGTTGAATGACCGAGATGTGTTGAAAAACTCCTGCTCCACGACGGCACAGTAAACTTGCCGCGAAACACAGATGTCCCAATATGGCGCCGTCCGGCGGGACGTCTCCTCATGCCGAACAAGACCATTGCGCGCGGCGCAAGTGCCCAAGCCGCTGAATCCAGGCTCGCTTGCAAGCCAATCGTCATCCACATAACCGCTCTCACGCGCTTTTCCTTGCGAATCTGCGTCGAACTTCTCCTGCAATTTCCGATCCAACACGCAGCAGCAGTACGCGGCGGACGATGCCGTAGTTAACGGGACTTCGCATTAACCCAACCGTAAGCACCGCAACCAATGGCGCCCCAGCGGCATCGAATTTGCTCTTCGAGCGTGCGAGAGATTCCCTGTAATTTGAAACGAACCCGCGCGATTGAAGAACATGAATAAACAAGCCACGATCGACTTCGCGACCGCGACCCGCATCGATACCAGCGCTCCGCCAGCACACACCCAGGCCCTGCTCGACCTCGTCTCGGGCGAGGCGCGCGACAGCCTGCTCGCCGTTCACGACGTCCTGCGCCGCGAGCTGCCGCCGGGCCAGCTCGCGATCTATGAGGCCGGCGGCGGTTCGAGCAGCTTCCTGCCGCTGGAAATCCTGGGCCGCAGCCACGTCACCGTCGTCGATATCGACGAAGACCAGATCCGCAACAACGATTATGCCCAGGAAGCGATCCTCGGCGACGTCCAGACCTATCGCTTCAAGCCGGAGAGTGTCGATCTCGTCATCTGCTACAACGTGATCGAGCATCTGCCCGACGTCGAGGCCGCGTTGAAGAATTTCTGCGAGGCCTTGAGCCATGGCGGCATGATCTTGATCGGCGCGCCCAATCCGCGCTCGCTGTCCGGCGTCGTCACCAAATATTCGCCGCACTGGTTCCACGTCTGGTTCTACCGCCAGGTTCGCGGCATCAAGAATGCCGGCGAGCCCGGCGAGCCGCCGTTCCCGACCTTCTTCCATCCGCTGGTGACGCTTCCCAATCTCGAGGCGTTTGCCGACGCCAACGGGCTCGAGACGATCTACCGCCGCGAGGTCGAAAGCCCGCGCTATCCCGAGATGCGCAAGCGCAAGCCGCTGTTCGCGGCTCTCGTCGATGCCGGCGCCGCGGCCTTGAATTTCCTGCTGCCGCGCGGCACCGACGTGCGACACGGCGACTATCACGTCGTCCTGCGGAAACGCTGAGAATCATGACGCCGGCGCTCCCGGAATTCCGACATGCGGGCCCTGCCCGCAAGGCTGCGCCGTCGGACGCGTGCATGCTCCACGGCGTGCACGGTAACGATCCGTTAATCTCCAGGGGACTGCGGCGCTGGAAGCGTCACAACGACGCGCCACGCGCTCGCATGCGCTTAAACGCTTTGTTTGCCATTTCGGTGAATAGTCCCTCAATGAGTATGGTTAATTTTCCCTGTTGCGTTTGTTCAGCGCCTATATCAGGGGCGCATCGCGTAACCCGAAGAGTAGCCCCTCAGCCTGCGGCAGTTGGAGTGAAAGCTGGGGATCATGCTTGACTATGACCAGCCGATAGAGCGATCGAAGCGAGACGTCGGGCAGCCCGCGCCATCGGCCGGCTTCAACGTGCTCGAGCTCGTCCATCTGCTCTGGCAGCGCAAGGCCGCGATCGCAGCCGCTGGTCTGATCGGCGCGAGCCTCGCCGTCACCGTCGGCAAGAGCCTGACGCCCCGCTACACCGCAACCGCCCAGCTCTATGTCGATCCGCGCGAGCTGCAACTCGTCGATCGCGAGCTGACGCCGCGCGCCCAGGACGTTTCCGGCATGTCCATGGTTGTGGAGAGCCAGGCGCGCCTGATCACCTCCAACAGCGTGCTCTTGCGAGTCATCCAGCAGGCCAATCTCGACAAGGATCCCGAATTCGGCGGCGGCGACGGCAGGAGCCTGATGTCGTCGCTGCTTGGCCTGATCGGTCTCCAGGGCCGCGCTCCCTCCGCCGCCGACAACAGGGAAATTCAGCTTGGCGCTCTCGAAGCGCTGAACCGGCACATCACGATCCGCAAGACCGAGAAGAGCTTCATCGTCGACGTCGAGGTCTGGTCGACCGATCCGGCGAAGGCGGCGATGCTCGCCAATACGCTGACCAACGTCTATCTCACGGAATCGCGCAACTCGCAGGCTTTGGCGGCGCGGCGCGCCACCAACGACCTGTCCGGCCGGCTGAAGGAATTGCGCGAGCGGCTGCGTACGGCCGAGACGACGCTGGCGACCTACAAGGCGCAGAACAATTTCGTCGGCACCCAGGACACGCTGATCAGCGACCAGCAGCTTTCCGCCAGCAACCAGCGGCTTGCCGCGGCACGCGCGGCGACACTGGACGCGCAGGCGCGCTACGACCAGATCGAGGCGAGCCGGCGCGCCGCGACCGATGCCGGAGCCATTCCGGAGGCCCTGCAATCGCCGACCATCGCCAATTTGCGCGCGCAATATGCCGATGCGCGCAAGAAATACGCGGAGCAGACCGCCGAGCTCGGGCCGCGGCACCCGGCGCTGCGCCAGACCGAGAAGCAGGTCGAGGATCTCAAGCGCACCATCAACGAGGAAATCGACCGCTTCGCCCAGGCCGCCAGAAACGACCTGACGCGCGCGCGGGACTACGAGGCCTCGCTGAACCGGGCGCTGGAAACGCAGAAACGACAGAGCGTGCAGCTCAGCCAGGCCGCGGTGCGCCTGCGCGAGCTCGAGCGCGAGGCCGAGGCCAGCCGCGACGTCTATCAATCCTTCCTGAAGCGCTCGCGCGAGACGGAAGAGCAGGAAAGCCTGAACACGTCGGCCGCCCGCGTGATCGGCGAGGCCACGGTGCCCCAGCGACGTTCGTTCCCGCCGGGGATGAGCCTGTTCGCCATGATCGGCTTCGTGTTCGGCTCGTTCGCCGCCGCCGGCTGGTTCGTCGCCGCCAGGCAATTGTCCGCCGGCGCGGCGGAGCCCGAGCCGACCCGCCGCGAGCGCACGGCAGCACCGATGGCTCCCAAGGCATCGGTCGACGATGCCCCGACGCCACAGGCGCCACCGCTGACACTGGTCGAAAAGCCGCTGATCGCGCGCCTGCAGGAAGCCGACGTCCTGCGCACGCTCGGCGCCATCCTCGCCGTCGGCAATACGGTCGACCTCACCCGGCTGGGCTGGCCGACGCTGCGTCCCGGATTCCCGCTGACGACGCTGATCAACGCGATGCGCGATATGCGTGCCGCAGCGACGCGGCATGCGGCAGGCAAGGCCATGCCGGTGATTGCGATCGTCGGCGCCGACGCGACGGGCGATCGCAGCGTCGCCGCGTTGAACTTCGCGCTCGCCGCCGCCCGCGACGGCTCGCGCGTGCTGATGATCGACACCGATCACCAGGACCGCAAGCTCTCCAGCAAGATCAACCGCCCCGGCGAGAGCGAGCCGGTCCGGTTCGGCTGGCTCTCGATCGGCAGCAAGGCTTCACGCGAGATCAAGACCGCGAACGGCATTTCAGTGCTGCCGGTCGCCGACGGCGATGCCGGCAAGGCCACTGATGCCATCCGCAAGGCGGTGGCGCAGGCACGTTCCGCAGGCGGCACCGATCTCGTTGTTCTCGATGGGCCGGCGATTCCGCTCGCCGCCGATGACCGCAAGCTGCTCGACGCAGCCGATGCGCTGGTGGCCGTGCTGCCCACCCACCTCGACATCAACGATGCCATGGAAGACATCCTTACCGCGCTCGGCGGTGCCGAACGCAAGCTCGTCGGCGTCATCCTCAACGAGCTCAATCCCGCGACCCAATCGCGCCAGCGAGGCAAACAATATGCTTGAGCGCCGCGTCAATCTGGTCGGACGCACCGCGACCGCCGATGTGCCACGGATCACCGTCGGTGGTCTTCGCATGGCCGCGCTCGACCTGGAAGCGACCGCAGATTTCATGATCGAAGCGACTGACCCGCGTCATCGCGTCGGCCGCCCGCTGTATCTGACCTCCGCCAATGGTGAAGTGCTGGCGCGCTGCTCGACCGAACCGCAAACCGAGCGTCTGTTCCGCGGCGCCGACCTGATCAATGCCGACGGCCAGCCGCTCGTTGCGGCCTCCAAACTGCAGTCATGGTTCCCGCTGCCCGAACGCGTCGCGACCACCGATCTCTTCCATGTCGTCGCCCGCAAGGCCGAAGCCGCCGGCCGGACGTTCTACATGCTCGGGGCCAGCGAGGACGAGAACGCCGCTGCCGTCGCCCGGGTTCAGAAGATGTACCCGAACCTGAAGATCGTCGGACACAGCCATGGCTATCTGCGCGGCGATGTGCTGCGGGCCAAGGTCGACGAGATCAACGCGCTCGCACCTGATTATCTCTGGGTCGCGCTCGGCGTCCCCTTCGAGCAGGCCTTCGTCGAGGAGTACACGCCACATCTCACCAATGTCGGCGTCATCAAGACCGCCGGCGGCCTGTTCAATTTCCTGTCCGGCAGCCGCAGCCGCGCGCCGAAATGGATGCAGACGATCGGGCTTGAATGGGCCTGGCGCACAATGCTCGAGCCGCGGCGTCTGCTCTGGCGCTATCTGACCACCAATCCCCGCGCGCTCTATCTCCTGTTCAGCGGCAAGCAGTCGTTCAATCGCTAGCGTGGCGGCACGGCGAAGCTTCTGCTAAGCTGGGTTGGGCATCCGTAGACCCCGTACCTTGCCCGGCGGCGGTCTTGGCGGCCAAAGCGCCATGAGATCAGGATGAATCGTCATCGCGCTTCAGGTTATTGTTTGAGCATGATCTATTCGAACAACAACTTCACACTTTTCCGGATCATGCTCTAGAACACACCATCGCGGTCGGCACTGGCAAAAGCCCAGTCGCCTGTTTCTCGCGGGGCCGACGATGAGGTCGGCTTGAATGGCTCGCGAAGATTTGCGCGAGCGGATTTTCTCACCGCGGCAGGGCCGGCACCGGGCCCTCAACTGATCAGCCCGCTTTCGGGCGCGGAACAGGGAGCACCAAGCAATGCATCAGGCTCAACGCCTGGAGTTCGAGCGCGTGATGGAGGAGTTCGTCCGCTGGCACGCCGTGCCCGAGGAGGAGCGCTCGCCGGCGCCGGCGTGGTGGTGGGGGCCCGCCATGGCAGTGGTCGACGACAGCGAGCCGATGAGCGACACGTTGTGCTGCGCGCTTGGCTTGCGCGAAAGTGCGAGCTTCGCCGAAGGCGCGCGCACGATCCTCGCACTGTTCGTCGAGCAGACGTCGCTGACGGAGCCCCAGGATTTTCCAAGCAAGTCCGAGGGTGATGATCACGCCATTCGCGAGTTGCACCCGCTGCCGTCAGACGACAGCGCGTTTCGGCCGTGACGTGGTCTGCGCCTCACTGTCTGCGCCCTGCCCGGGCTGGAGCGGCGGCGCCATGGGTCGCAACAGCTCGGCCATCTGCCGCGCCGGCAGCGGCTTGGCAATCAGAAAACCCTGCATCTCGTCACAGCCATGGGTCCGCAGGAACGCCTCCTGCTCGGCATTCTCGACGCCCTCGGCGACCACCGTCATTCCAAGCGCCTTGCCCATGCTGATGATCGCCTGCGCGATCGCCTGGTCCTCGCTGTCATGTGGCAGGTCGCGCACGAAGGAGCGGTCGATCTTGATGGTGTCGATCGGAAAATGCTTCATCAGCGACATCGACGAATAGCCGGTGCCGAAGTCGTCGATAGCGAGGCGAATGCCGCGGCTCTGGACGGCGTCGAGTACCTTCAATGCGCGTCCGACGTTGCGCATCATCATGCTCTCGGTGACTTCGAGCTGGAGCAGCACGGGCGACATGCCGCTTGCCGCGAGCGCCTCGTCGACATCCTGCAACAGGTGCTCGTCGGCGAACTGCCGCGGTGACAGGTTGACCGCCATCGACAGCGGCAAGAGGCCGCGCCGCTGCCAGGCCATGGCCTGCGCACAGGCCTCCTTCAGCACCCAACGGCCGATCGGAACGATCAGGCCGGTCTCCTCGGCGAGCGGGATGAACTGCGCCGGCGATATGCTGCCGAGCTCGGGATGCGTCCAGCGGAGCAGCGCCTCGACGCCGGTGATCTGGCCGGTCTCGATGTCCACCTTGGGCTGGTAGTTCAGCGCGAACTGCTCGCGCTCCAGCGCCCGGCGCAGCGCGCTTTCCAGCGAAAGCCGCTCGATCGACTGCGTCTTCACTTCCTTGGAGAAGAAACGGTAGCCGTTCTTGCCGTCTTCCTTGGCGAGGTACATCGCCATGTCTGCATTCTTGGTCAACGTCTGCGCGTCGGCGCCGTTGGCCGGGTACATCGCGATACCGATCGAGGCCGTGGTGTGGCACTCGTGACCGGCAAGCTCCATCGGCCGCGCCAGGGCCGTCAGGAGCCCGGTTGCAATGCCCTGGACGTCGTCGATCTCGCCGCACTGGTCGAGGATGACCACGAACTCGTCGCCGCCGAGCCGCGCAATCACGTCGCTCGTCCGCAGCGCGCTGCGCAGCCGATCGGCGACTTCGAGGAGCAACAGGTCGCCCGCCTCATGGCCGAGCGAATCGTTGATGACCTTGAACCGGTCCAGGTCGATGAACAACAGGGCAAACCGGTGCTCGTGACGCTGCGCCGTATCGATCGCCGCGCGCAAGAGCGCGTTGAACGTCTCGCGATTCGGCAGGTTGGTCAGGCTGTCATGGGACGCCAGATATTCGATGCGCTCGTCGGCCTTGTTCTTCTCGTCGGCACGATCGAAATTCTCCATCGCGAAGGAAACGTTGTCGGCGAGGCGCTGGAGCAGCTCGACGAACTCGCCGGTGAACGCCGCGTGCTCGGTTGACATGTAGATCATGACGCCAACGGTCTGATCGTGTGCGATCAGCGGGAATGCGGCGCCCGACCGTGCTCGGTCGTTGCGAACGATGGCATGGAACGCGGCGACCCGGCTGTCGTTCAGATAGTCGTTGCTGATGCAGGGTTGCCGGGTGCGGAACGCCGTTCCGCTCATGCCACGGCCTTCGGGACGCGCGGCGTCGATGGACAGCCTGACGTTCCGCGTCGTCCCGGAGGAGGGACCGGCGGTAGCCACAATCTCGAGCTGGTCGCTGTCGGCACTGGCAAGTGCGATGGTGGTCGAGGTGAACTTGCCGCCGAGCACCGCCGCTTGGCAGACCAGCTCGTACAATTCGGCACGGGACTTCGCCCGCATGATCGCTTCATTGGTCGCGCTCAGCGCCGCGAACATGAGCGTCAGGCGCTCCTTCTGCTCCTCGGTACGAGCTTTCTCTTCGGCGCGGTCGAAATTGTCCAGCGCGAAGGAGACGTTTTCCGCGAGGCGCTCGAGCAGCTCGACGAGATCGGGCGTGAATGTGTTTTCCTCGGGCGCAAGGAACAGCAGGACACCGATCGGCTCGCGACCCGCGCGCAGCAGCGGGAAGCTCGCCGCCGCGCGGGTGCCGTCCTCGTTCGCCTTGGTGCGCCAATGCTCGGAGCGCGGATCGTTCAGATAGTCGTTCATCACGCATGGTCGCCGGGTCCGCACCGACGTGCCGATCAGGCCGTGGCCTTCGGGATGATCGGCGGAGATGACGCAGGTGCGACCGAGCATTCGCTCGTGCTTGCGCCCCTTGGCAGCGACGACACGGAGAACTTCATGCTTGGGATCCACGAGACCGATGGTGGTCGAGGCGAACATCCCGCCGAGGACGGCGGCCTGGCAGGCCACCTCGAACAGCTCCTCGCGCGTCTTGACGCGCATGATGGCTTCGTTCGTCGCGCACAGCGCCTCGAACATGCCGCTTAGCCTGTCGCGCTGCTTGTCGGCACGCGCCTTCTCCTCCGCGCGGTCGAGATTTGTCAGTGCGAACGACACGTTCCTGGCGAGCCGCTCCAGGAGCTCGACGAGTTCGGGCGTGAACGTGCCCTTCTCCAGCGAGTTGAAGAGGAAGACGCCTTCCGTGCGGCTGTCATTGAGCAGCGGCAGCGCGGCCGATGATTTGATGCCGATGCGGCGGGCGCTCTCGTGCCAGGGCTTGATCCGATCGTCGGCGAGAAGGTCGTTGCTGACGCAAGCCGCTCCGGTCCGGAACGCGGTCCCGGTCAGCCCCCTTCCCTCCGGGACCTGCTCCGAGATCGCGAATTTGAAGGTCCGCACCTCGTCTGCATTCGGGCCGACGCAGGCCACGACGCGCAGCAATTCGGTGTCGCGATCGGCGAGTGCGATCGTGGTCGAGCCGAACTTGGCGCCGTGCACCGAGGCCTCGCACACAAGATCGAACAGCTCGGCGCGCGACCGTGCCCGTATGATCGCCTCATTGGTGGCACTGAGCGCGGCATACATCCGCGCCAGCCGTTCTTCCTCTTCGGCAATCCGCGCCTTCTCCTCGTCGCGGCCGAAATTCTCGAGCGCAAAGGATACGTTCTCCGCCATGCGCAGCAGCAGGCCGACGATCTCCTGGTCCTTCGCCCAGGACCGGCTGATGAAGAACAGCACTACGCCGACGCTGTCGCCGCGCTTGATCAGGGGCGCGGCGACGCAAGCCGCGCTGCCGGTATTGACATTGACCTGCTCCCAGGGCGTTCCTTTGGTGCGGCTGGCGAGATCGTCCTCGACGCCCGGCTTCTGCGTCCGGAACACCTCGCCGGAAATGCCGCGGCCGAACGGATTGTCCGGATCTGTCGAGTAGTGCGCCTGCGTGACGAGATCGAGATTCTCGCCCGTTCCGGCCACCGGCTTCAACCAGTGCGAATTCGACTCGCGAAGCAGGACGATGGTCGCAATCGACTTGGCGCTGTGCACCGAGGCGTCGCATACGAGCTGGTACAGCTCGAGCTCGGTCTTGGCGCGCAGGATGGCTTCATTGGTCGCGCTGATGGCGCTGAACATGCGGTTCAGCCGCCGCATCGCCTTTTCGCCGCGAACGCGTGCCGTTTCGCGCTCGAGATTCTCGAGCGCATAGGAAATGTTGGCGGACATGCGCGTGAACAGCGAGACCATCTGCTCGTCGAGCGATCCGGCCTCGGTGCGGGTGGCGAACAGCACGCCGACGCTCTTGCCGTTACATATCAGCGGCAAGGCCGCGGCCGCACGAACGCCGGCCTTGACGGCACCCTCGCGCCAGGCCAGCGAACGCACGTCGTTCAGAAAATCGTTGCTGATGCACAGTCGCTGCGTGCGGAAAGCCTCGCCACCGACGCCTGATCCTTCCGGCGTTCCTTCCTCGACGGTGATGTTGATCGACCTCAGCCGGGGGACGTCCTCACCGCGGCCGGCCGCAAAGCGCAGCCGCCGGCCACCGGGCTCGAGCAGGAACACCGAGACCGCCAAGAAATCCCCGCTCGAAAACCCGGCGTCGCAGACCTTCTGGTACAGCTCGTCCGGCGATTTCGCATACAGGATGGCTTCGTTGATGGCACTCAACGCTGCAAATGTGCGCGCGAGGGTCGTCTGCAAGGTCTCAACTCCCGGGCATTCCTGCCGTTTTCCCGGGACTTTATCGGCGACGACCGCCTAAGTGGTCGTTATTGCTGCTTGCAAACCCGCAATCAGAGTGAACGAGCTGCGAACGAACGGCGCGAAACTATTCGCAAAACTACGGTGGACGCGGCCTTTCGCGCCAGCAGCGGCATCCGCGCACGGCTCCTTTACCAATTTGCAGCCCTGATTTGGTTTACGGGAGATTGATATCGCGCCTGCGCTTTGAGACGATGGCCCTCAACAGCCAACGCCCGCCAAGGGCGGGCATCGAGGGAACACCATGCCGATCGTCAAGGCCGACCGCCTCACGCGTGTCAGCGCCGCTCTGCTTCGGGCTGCGGGCGCATCCGTCGAGGAGGCCGATGCGGTTGCCGCCGGCTGCGTCGAACGACTGCGCGACGGCATCGCGGTCGAGGACGCGACGTGGGAGAAGCTGCGCGACCTGGCGCGCGACAACAAGCTCGACAGCGAATTCGGTCTCGCCTGACGGTCAACGGAGGGAGGCGGCATGACGCGGCAGATGGTACTGGTCGGCTTCCTTCAGGCGCAGAACTGCACCAATCTGCCGAGCTCGTGGCGGCATCCGGACTCTCGTTCGGATTCGATGTCGGCAGACTACTACCAGGAGATCGCGCGTATTCTCGAAGCCGGCAAGTTCCACATGGCGTTCTTCGACGATCGCCTGGCGATGCCGGACCGTTACGGCAACGATCACGCCCACACCGTCGAACATGGCATCCGCTGCGTGAAGATGGATCCGCTGATCGTGCTGACCACCATGGGCATGGTCACCGACAGGCTCGGATTGGGCGCGACCTGCTCGACCACCTATTACGAGCCGTTCGACGTCGCGCGCCGCTTTGCCACCCTCGACCTGATGTCGGGCGGGCGTGCGGGCTGGAATGTCGTCACCTCGCTCAATGACGGCGAGGCTCTCAACATGGGCAGGGACTCCCATCCCGAGCACGACGCTCGCTACGACCGCGCCGACGAATTCATGGAGGTCGTGCTCGGCCATTGGGATAGCTGGGAAGACGGCGCGCTGATCATGGACAAGGCGAGCGGCCGCTTTGCCGATCCTGCGAAGGTGAAGCGGCTCGATCACAAGGGGCCGTTCTTCAAATCGCGCGGGCCGTTCACCGTGCCACGCTCGGATCAGGGCCATCCCGTGATCATCCAGGCCGGCGCCTCCGGCCGCGGGCAGCGCTTTGCCGGACGATGGGGTGAGGTCATTTTCACCGCCTCGCGAAGCCTCGCGAGCGCCAAGGACGGATACGCAGCCGTGCGCAATGAGGCCGCCAAGGCTGGACGCGATCCTGATGCGATGTTCCTCTGCAATCTGACCACACCGGTCTGCGGGGCGACCAAGGCGGAAGCCGAAGACAAGATGGCGCTGATCAACAAGCTGCCACTCCAGATCGACGCGCTGTCGCTGCTCGCCGAAGCTCTCAACTATGATTTCGCCTCGAAGGGACTCGACGAGCCACTCACGACCGACGAGCTGAAGAGCATGCAGGGGATCCTCGGCATCCGCGACGGCGTACTGAAGCTGTCGGGCAAGAGCAACCCGACCGCGCGCGACTTCGTCACATTCTCCGGCCGCGGCGGCGTCCAAGATGCGATCGTCGGCGGGCCGAAGGAGATCGCCGACAGGTTCGAGGAGATGTTCATCGAGCGCGGCTGCGACGGCTTTGTCATCGCCGCGACCTGCGTCCCGGGCTCGTATGCGGACTTCGTCCGTCACGTCGTGCCGGAGCTGCAGCGACGAAGCCTGTTCCAGAAAGACTATCGCGGCAAGACGCTGAGGGACAATCTCGGGCTGAAGCGTCCGGCCGCTGGCGCGTGGAAGACCCAGCCGCGCGTGGCCGCGGAATGAGAACGAGGAAAGGCAATCGCTTCGTTCGCGAGGAGTCTTGGCAGGATGCCGTAGGGTGGGCAAAGCGAAGCGTGCCCACCATCCTTCCGCGATCTCGACAGAAGAGGTGGGCACGCTTCGCTTTGCCCACCCTACGAGAGCCCGATCAGAACGGCAGCGCCACGCCGGTCTTGATCTCCTTCAGGATCACGTTGCTGCGGACGTAGCGGATGCCGGGAATCCGGAACATGAACTCGTCGAGGAATTTGTTGTAGGCGGCCATGTCCTGCACCGCGACGCGCAGGTGATAGTCGGCATCGCCCGTCGTCGCAAAGCACTCCAGAACCTCGCGGCGCTTCGTCACCCGCGCGACGAACTCATCGACGAATTTTGCATCGTGCCGCTCCAGCGAGACATGGAGGACCGCGGACATTGCAAATCCTGCCCGCTCGCGCGCGACCAGCGCCGCATAGCCCTGGATGATTCCGGCCTCCTCCAGCGCGCGCACCCGGCGCCAGCATGCCGAGGTCGACATGCCGATCTCATCGGCAAGCTGCTGGTTGGTGGCGCGGCCATCCTTCTGGAGATAAGCGAGAATCCGCGAGTCCTGTTCTTCGATCATGGGAGCCTCTTAATACGGGTAACTCTACCATAAGTGAGTATGTAACGCAAAAATTTACCAATTATCGCCCTCCATTCGGGATGAATAGGTAAGATCTACCAGCCATCGGGGACTAACCTTCGGCTATCCGGCAGGGGCGCCGCGCGAGGTCCGCCATGGACGCCATTTCATCACTCGATGCTTACGAGCTTTCCGACCGCTACGACCGCGAGGACGGCCGCGTCTTCCTCACGGGCACGCAAGCGATCGTCCGCATCGCGCTCGATCAGGCCCGGCGCGATCGCGCAGCGGGGCTGAACACCGCCGGCTTCATCTCCGGCTATCGCGGCTCGCCGCTCGGCGGCGTCGACCTCGAGCTATGGCGTATCAAGGATCGCCTGAAGAGAGATCGCATCGAGTTCCTGCCCGCAGTGAACGAGGATCTCGCCGCGACCGCGGTGCTCGGCTCGCAGCAGGTCGAGACGCAAGCCGAGCGCGAGGTGCAGGGCGTGTTCGGGCTCTGGTACGGCAAAGGCCCCGGCGTCGACCGTTCCGGCGATGCGCTCAAGCACGGCAACGCCTACGGCTCCTCGCCGCACGGCGGCGTGCTGGTGGTCGCCGGCGACGACCACGGTTGCGTCTCCTCCTCGATGCCGCACCAGTCCGACGTCGCCTTCATGAGCTGGTTCATGCCGACGCTGCATCCGGCAAGCGTCAGCGAATATCTGGAGTTCGGCGAATATGGCTACGCGTTGAGCCGCTTCTCCGGCATGTGGGTCGGCTTCAAGGCGATCTCGGAGATCGTGGAATCCGGCGCCTCGGTGGCGCTGCGTCCGCCGCGCCTCTTCCGCACGCCGGACTTCACACCGCCGCCGGGCGGGCTGCACTATCGCTGGCCGGATCTGCCGGGGCCGCAGATCGAGGAGCGGCTGGAGGCGAAGAAGCACGCGGTCTATGCCTTCGCAAAGGCCAATCCGATCGACCGGCACATCTACGACATCCCGCACGCGACCTATGGCATCGTTACCACCGGCAAGGCGCATCTCGACCTGATGGAGGCGCTGCGCCTGATGGGCCTTGATGAGGGCGCATGCCGCAGCATCGGCATCGACATCTACAAGGTCGGCATGGTCTGGCCGCTGGCGCTGCACGACGCGATGGAGTTCGTGAAGGACAAGCGCGAGATCCTGGTGGTCGAGGAGAAGCGCGGCATCATCGAGAGCCAGTTCAAGGAGTATTTTTACGATTATCCTGGCTCGAAACCCGAGCGCATGGTCGGCAAGCATGACGAGCGAGGGGCGCGGCTGATCTCCTGGATCGGCGAATTGTCGCCACGCGCGCTCGCGGGCGTTTTGGCGCGGCGGCTCGACCCGATGTTTCCGGGGTTGAACCTCGCCGCGCGTGCGGCCGCGCTGTCGCCGGAGGCAGAGCGCGTGATCACCGTCAGCGGCGCGACGCGCACGCCCTATTTCTGCTCGGGCTGCCCGCACAATACGTCAACCAAAGTCCCCGAAGGCTCCAAGGCGCTGGCCGGCATCGGCTGCCATTTCATGGCGAGCTGGATGGACCGCGAGACCTCGTCGCTGATCCAGATGGGCGGCGAAGGCGTGAACTGGGCGGCTTCGTCAAGGTTCACCGGCCACAAGCACGTGTTCCAAAATCTCGGCGAAGGCACCTACTATCACTCCGGCTCGATGGCGATCCGGCAGGCGATCGCCGCGAAAGCCAACATCACCTACAAGATCCTGTTCAACGACGCGGTGGCGATGACCGGCGGCCAGCCGGTCGATGGCCCCGTCAGCGTGCACGCGATCGCGCACAGCGTCCGCGCCGAGGGCGTTTCGCGCATCGCGCTGGTGTCTGACAATCCCGCGCGGTTCTCGCCCGCGGATTTACCTGACGGCGTGACCATCCATCCGCGCGAGGAGATGGACGCCGTGCAACGCGAGTTGCGCGAGGTCGAAGGGGTCTCCGTGCTGATCTATCAGCAGACCTGCGCCACCGAAAAGCGCCGCCGGCGCAAGCGCGGTCAGATGGCCGATCCGAAACGCTTTGCCTATATCAACGATCTCGTCTGCGAAGGTTGCGGCGACTGTTCGGTCGAGTCCAACTGCCTGAGCGTCGAGCCGAAGGAGACGCCGTTCGGCCGCAAGCGCCAGATCAACCTGTCGGCCTGTAACAAGGATTTTTCCTGTCTCAACGGCTTCTGCCCGAGTTTCGTGACCGTCGAAGGCGCCGCGCGTCGCGCGAAGACCGCGAGCAATATCGACGCGATCGGCCGCGCGGCGACGCTTCCCCTGCCGGCCCCCACGTCGCTCGATCGGCCCTACGATCTCCTGGTGACCGGCGTCGGCGGCACCGGCGTGATCACCGTGGGCGCGCTGATCGGCATGGCCGCGCATCTCGAACGCCGCGGCGTCTCGGTGCTGGATTTCACCGGCTTTGCGCAGAAATTCGGCCCCGTGCTCAGCTACATCCGTCTTGCCGCGAGCCCGGAGGCGCTGCATCAGGTACGTATCGATCAGGGCGCCACTGACGCACTGATCGGCTGCGATCTCGTCGTCAGCTCCTCACCAAAGGCCTCCGGCACTTATCGCCGCGGCACGCGCGCCGCGATCAACACGGCGGAGATGCCGACCGGCGACGTCGTCCGCTTCCGCGACGCCGATCTCGCCTCGCCCGCCCGCCTGCACGCGATCCGCCAGGTCATCGGCGACGGCAACCTCGGCACCATCAACGCAAACGCGCTGGCCGAGCGTCTGCTCGGCGATGCCGTCTACGCCAACATCATCATGCTCGGATTTGCCTGGCAGCGCGGACTAGTGCCGGTCTCGCCGCAAGCTTTGCTGCGCGCGATCGAGCTCAATGGCGTCGCGGTCGAGCGCAACAAGCAGGCATTTGCCTGGGGCCGCATCGCCGCGGCCGATCCGGATTTTCTCTCGAGGCCGGAGGGCTCTCCCGTCGCCGAGACGCTCGATCAGGTGATCGACCGTCGTGCCGAATTTTTGACTGCGTATCAGGACGCGAGCTATGCGGCGCGCTATCGGGCAATGATTGCAAAGGTGCGCAGCGCTGAGAGGAGATTCGGCAGCGAGGCGCTGACCGATGCGGTCGCGCGGTCCCTGTTCAAGCTGATGGCCTACAAAGACGAATACGAGGTGGCACGCCTGCACATGCAGACCGGCTTTCTGGACACGCTCAAGCGCGAGTTCGACGGCGATTTCAGGGTCAACTATCATCTGGCGCCGCCCTTCCTCCCCTCAAAGCGCGACGCGCGCGGGCGGCCGCGCAAGCGCACTTTCGGGCAGTGGATCCAGATGCCGCTTGCCGTGCTCGCACGGCTGAAGACACTGCGCGGCACACCGTTCGATCCGTTCGGCTACACCGCCGAGCGGCGCGCGGAACGGGAACTGATCACCTGGTACGAGAGAACGATCGACGTGTTGCTCGGCAAGCTCGAGACTGCGTCCCTGACGGATCTTGTGGCAATAGCCAAGGCCCCCATGGACATTCGCGGTTATGGGCCGGTGAAGGATGCAGCAACCACGAAGGTCAAGGCCGAGGTCGCATCCTTGCTGGCGCAGCCGGCATCTGCCCGGGCAGCCTGAGGCGCGGCGTCCACAAAAATGAGGACAGGCACCGTCCTCGGCCTGAGGTAAGCTCCGGCGGTCACCTTCGCCGACGGGGAGCCGCATGGAACGCAGAACTGTTTCGCTGAATTCGACCATCGCCAGCCTCATCCTGTCTGTCGCCGTGCTGCCGGCGCCCGCGCTCGCACAGCAAGCGATCGATCTCGACCATCTGACGATGACCCAGGCCGCAGCGGACATCTGCGCAGGCAAGGTCACGAGCAAGGCGCTGACATCGGCAACGCTTGCCCGCGCCAGGGCCAATCCCAATCTGAATGCTTTCATCACGCTGGACGAGTCCGGCGCCATGAAGGCCGCGGAGGCCTTCGATGCGCGGCCCAGGAAGCGCCAGTGCCAGCCGCTTGGCGGCGTGCCCATCGTGATCAAGGACAATATCGAGGTCGCCGGACTGCCCTCCAGTGCCGGCACGCCGGCGCTGAAGAGTTTCATGCCGAAGAAGGACGCTGCCGTCGCGGCGAGGCTGCGCGCAGCCGGCGCGATCATCATCGGCAAGACCAACATGCACGAGCTGGCCTTCGGCATCTCCGGATACAATGGGGGCTTCAAAACCGGCGCCGAGCCCGGCGTCCGCAACGTCTATGATAACAGCAAGATCGCCGGCGGCTCCTCGTCTGGAACAGCCGCCGCGATCGGTGCGCGGATCGTGACCGCAGGCCTCGGCACCGACACCGGCGGATCGGTCAGAATCCCCTGCGCGCTCAATGGCTGTGCGTCGCTGCGGCCGACCGTCGGACGCTATCCGCAAGGGGGCATCGCGCCGATCTCCCACACCCGCGACACTGCGGGCCCGATGGCGGCAACCATCAGGGACGTAGCGGCGCTCGACCGTGTCATCGCCGGCGGCAGCGCGATCGCTCCCGCCGATCTGAAGCAGGTGCGTATCGGCGTCGTGAAAACCATGCAGGCCAATCTCGACGGCGATACGGATGCCGCCTTCAAAGGGGCGATCGACAAGCTCAAATCGCAGGGCGTCACCGTGGTCGATGTCGAGATGCCACAACTCGCCGAGCTCAACGGCAAAGTGAGTTTCCCCGTGGCCATCTATGAGGCCAGTGAAGACATGGTCGCCTATCTCAAGCACACCGGCACCGGCATCACCATCGAAGCGCTGGCCAAGGAAATTGCAAGTCCCGATGTAAAAGGCACCTATGATGGCCTGGTGATCCCGCACAAATTGCCTGGTCCCGACAACACGGTTGTTGATGGCAAGCCGGTCTACGACGCGGCTATGAAAACAGCTCGTCCGGCGCTCCAGGCGCTCTATCGCGACACCTTCGCGAAGAACAGGCTCGATGCGATCGCCTTCCCGACCACGCCGGAAGTCGCGATCGAGGCGAACCCCGATTCCAGCAGCCTGCCTAATTTCCTGCTCTTCATCCAGAACACCGATCCCGGCAGCAATGCCGGTGTTCCCGGCATCCAGATTCCGGCCGCACTGGGCGCTTCGAGCAAGCTGCCAGTTGGTCTCGAGCTCGATGGGCCCGCCGGAAGCGACCGCCGGCTGCTCGCGATCGGAATGGCGATGGAGAAGGTGTTCGGGCGGCTGCCGGCGCCGACGCACTGATCAAAGCGCGATGGGATCAGGATGAATCGTCATCGCGCTTGAGGCTAGTGCCTTAAGGCTAGTGCCTTGCCAGCAGGCTGGCGACGCCGCTGCGGCGGCGCACGCCGAGCTTCTCGAAGATGCGCTTCAGATAGGTGCGGACCGTCGACACCTCGACCTGGAGCCGGTGGGCGATCTCCTTGTCGCTGAGATCATCGCCGATCATGCGCGCGATTTCGAACTCGCGAACCGAGAGCTTGAGAACCGGTGATGCACCGCCCTCCACGGCGCCGCCGTTTGCGCGGACGAGCGCTCCCGTGAATGCCGGCTCGATCAGCCGCAGCAACTCCAGCGTATGGACGTCGAAATTGTCCCGCATACGGCCGCGCCAGATCCTGACATCGCCGATGTTGCGATTGCCGGCAAAAGTATAGGCGTTGACGCCCCAATGGAGACCGTCGCGGGCGAGGAAGTCGTTGAAGAACTCCGTGCGCATGAGGTCGCGTTGCGGCATCACCTGCGTCACCAGAGTTGCTTCACGGCGTGCCTGGAGCTTGAAGGTGATGGGATCGTGGTACTGGTAATAGGCGTCGTAGTTTGCAAGGTTCTTCGGATCCATGTGCAGGAACACGGCCTTGCCGAAAGTCTTCGTCGCGGCCTGCCAGACGAAAGATGCGTAGTAATCTGCCTGCAGCAATTCGAGCAGATGATGTCCGACCGCTTCACGGACGTCGCGTTCCGCCATGTCCTCGGACAACAGCCCGAAGATGCGCGCGAGGCCCCTGCTCTCTGCAGCGGTGACGTACATGGCGCCACCAGTCTAACGGGCAAATCTGAGCAGGGGAACCGGCTTCACCATCAATCGCGTCAGGCGTAGGGATTGATCAGCTTCTGCTGCTCGGCGCTGTGATGCACGAGCATGTCGATGAAGGTCCTGACCTTCGCCGACAGATGATGGCGATGCGGATAGACCGCGTTCATCGACAGCTCCATCGGCCGGAATTCCGGCAGCAGGCGAACCAGGCGGCCGGCTTCGAGATCGTCGTGCACCAAAAATCCCGCCGCCAGGCAAATGCCGGCGCCTTGCAGCGCAACGGTTCGCAAGGCCTCACCGCTGTTGGTCATGAGAGTGCCGGATACGCGAACCGATGCCGGGTTTCCCTTGCGATCGAGAAAGCGCCACTCGTCGAAGGGATAGTTCAGGTGACGCACGCAATTGTGCTCCGCTAGCTCCTCGAGCTGCTGCACGCGTCCGCGCGCCTCGATATAGGCGTGCGAGCAGCACAGCACGTGCCGCCAGGTCGCAAGGCTGCGAACGATCAGGCTTGAATCCGGCGGCGACGTCATGCGCAGCGCCAGATCAAATCCCTCCGCAATCAGATCGATATTGGCTTCGCCCATGCGCAAATCGACCTTCACCTCCGGATAGGCGGACAGGAATTCGGCCACCACGGGCGCGACGAACGGCACCATGTGGGTGGCGGAGTGGATCCGCAGCGTACCGCGCGGCGTCGATTGCAGCGCGCCTGCGATATCGTCGGCCTGTTCGAGATCGGCGAGGATCTGCGTCGAGCGGTCGTAATAGGCCTGGCCGATCTCGGTGAGACTCACTTTCCGCGTCGTGCGGTTGAGGAGGCGCACGCCGAGCCGGTCCTCCAGCGCCTGGACGTGGTTGCTCACCATGGTCGTCGACATGTTGAGCCGGCGGGCGGCGGCTGAGAAACCGCCGCTGTCGACCACCCGGACGAAGGCCGTGAGGCTGGTGAAGCGGTCCATGATCGAGGCTCCGATTATCCGCTGCGGCTGGATAATGCTTCCAGTTCTTCGTGGATTATCACAACGGATGGGACAGCGCACATTGGCAGCCAACGAGGGCGAGCTTCCCAGAGAGGACGCCCGGAGATCCGGAGAGTGCCATGTCGACCACCGCTTATGTTTCTGAACCGACTGCGAAAATCCGGCTTCGTCCCTCGCGCCGGGCAATCAAGCGGGCAGCCATTGCGCTCGCTCTGGCGCTCGGCGTCGCGGCGGCCGGCGATTTTGCCTACGACTACCTGACGACCGGGCGCTATCTCGAATCCACCGATGACGCCTATGTGAAGGCGGACTCCACGATCATCGCGCCGAAGGTCTCCGGCTACATCGCCCAGGTGCTGGTCGGCGACAATGAGAAGGTCAAAGCGGGTCAGGTGCTGGCCCGGATCGACGATCGCGATTTCAGGGCTGCGCTCGACCAAGCCCGCGCCGACGTCGCCGCCGGCGAGGCCTCGGTGCGCAATCTCGATGCGCAGATCGCGCTGCAGCAGCCCATTATCGAACAGAGCACCGCCGATGTCGCCGCGGCGGAGGCCAACCTGAAATTCGCGCAGGAGGAGCGTGCGCGCTACGACGACCTGATGAAGTCGGGGTCCGGCACGATCCAGCGCGCGCAGCAGACCGATGCCGCGCTCCGCGCCAGTGATGCGCAATTGCAGCACGCCAAATCGGGACTGTTGGCGGCGCAGCGCAAGGTCGACGTGCTCACCACCGAGCGCGCCAAGGCCGTTGCGCAGCTCGAGCGCGCACGCGCGGTCGCGGAGCAGGCCTCGCTCAATCTCTCCTACACCGAGATCACCGCGCCGGTGGACGGCACGGTCGGTGCCCGCTCGCTGCGCGTCGGCCAACTCGTGCAGGCCGGCACGCAATTGATGGCGGTGGTGCCGCTCGACGCGGTCTATGTCATCGCCAACTTCAAGGAGACGCAGCTCACCCACGTGCGCGCAGGCCAGCCGGTGGAACTGCAAATCGACAGTTTCCGCAATCAGACGCTGCGCGGCCATGTCGACAGCCTGTCGCCGGCGAGTGGCCTCGAATTCGCGCTGCTGCCACCCGATAACGCCACCGGCAACTTCACCAAGATCGTGCAGCGCGTGCCGGTGAAGATCGTGCTCGACGACCACAGCCTGAGCGGCCTGTTACGCCCGGGCATGTCGGCGGTTCCGACCGTCGACACCAAGCAGGCCGTCCTGGCCGAGCGTGACATCGGCAAGCGCGTCGCCGACACTACCGTGCGCGCGAACGGCGGCTGAGGCCGCCTCTTCGCCGATTATCAAGCTCTGCCGGACGATCCTTCCAAAACTTCCGCGATTATCGAAACCATCCGCCTAATGCATCCTGTCTCAGTAAACGAGACGAGGCTTCCATGAGCACGCTCCAACCCGCCCTCACCGCTACGTCCACTGCATCCACTCCGGTTCCAGCCGCGCCCCTCGCGCCGGCCGTTTCTGCAAAAACCTGGATCGCCGTGATCGGCGCAACCCTCGGCGCCTTCATGGCGGTGCTGAACATCCAGATCGTCAACGCCTCGCTCGCCGATATCCAGGGCGCGATCGGCGCCGGCATCGACGATGGCGGCTGGATCTCGACCTCCTATCTGATCGCCGAGATCGTGGTGATCCCGCTTTCCGGGTGGCTCGCGCAGGTGTTTTCGATCCGCGTCTACCTGCTGACCAACGCGGTGCTGTTCCTGATCCTGTCAGCCGCCTGCGCGCTGGCGCAGGACCTGCCGCAGATGATCGTGCTGCGCGCCGTGCAGGGCTTCACCGGCGGCGTGCTGATCCCGATGGCCTTCACGCTGATCATCACGCTGTTGCCGCGCGCCAAGCAGCCCGTCGGGCTCGCGCTGTTCGCGCTGTCGGCGACCTTTGCACCGGCGATTGGCCCGACCATCGGCGGCTATCTCACCGAGAATCTGGGCTGGCAGTACATCTTCTACGTCAACCTGGTGCCCGGTGCGATCATGCTCGGCATGCTCTGGTACGCGCTGGAACCACAGCCGATGAAGCTCGCGCTGCTGCGCGACGGCGACTGGGCCGGCATCATCACCATGGCGATCGGCCTCTCCGCGCTTCAAACCGTACTGGAGGAAGGTAACAAGGACGACTGGTTCGGCTCGCCCTTCATCGTCAAGCTGTCCGTCATCGCTGCGGTTGCGCTGACCGCGTTCGTCATCATCGAGCTGAGCGTCGACAAGCCGCTTCTGAACTTGCGCCTCCTGGTCCGCCGCAATTTCGGCTTCGCGATATTGGCGAACTTCCTGCTCGGCATCGCGCTCTACGGTTCCGTGTTCATCCTGCCGCAATATTTGTCACGCATCCAGGGCTACAATGCCGAGCAGATCGGCATGGTGCTGGCCTGGACCGGGCTGCCGCAGCTTCTCTTCATTCCGCTGGTGCCGCGCCTGATGCAGCGCTTCGATGCGCGGATCGTGATCGGAATCGGCTTCGTTCTGTTCGCGGCCTCCAACTTCATGAACATCTACATGACCAGCGACTACGCTGCCGATCAGCTCTTGTGGCCCAATGTTGTCCGCGCGATCGGCCAGGCGCTGGTCCTGACGCCGCTGTCGGCGGTCGCGACATCAGGCATCGAGCCGGAGAATGCGGGCTCGGCCTCCGGCCTGTTCAACATGATGCGTAATCTCGGCGGCGCCGTCGGCATCGCGTTGTTGCAGACCGTGTTGACCAAGCGCGAGCAGTATCACTCCAACGTGCTGATGCAGTCGGTCTCGATGTTCGAGCAGGCGACCCGGACGCGGCTCGAACAACTGACCCAGTATTTCGTCAATCACGGCGTCGTCGATCGCACCGATGCGGCGCACCGCGCCTATGTCGCGATCGGCCATGTCGTGCAGAAGCAGGCCTTCATCCTCGCCTTCAGCGACACCTTTTACCTGCTCGGCGCGGCGCTGATCGTCGCGCTGATCGCCTCCCTCTTCCTGAAGAAGCCCGGCCATGTTTCGGCGGGCGGAGCCCACTGACCAAACCAAGGAGAACGACCATGAAGCCGCGCATGAATTTCTTCCAGGCTGCCCCCGACACGATCAAGGCCCTGAACGCGCTGGAGACCCAGATCCAGTCGACGGGCCTCGAGAAATCGCTGATCGAGATCGTCAAGATCCGCGCCTCGCAAATCAACGGCTGCGCCTTTTGCATCAACATGCACACCGAGGACGCACGTAAGCGCGGCGAGACCGAACAGCGCATCTATCTGCTCAATGCCTGGCGCGAATCCCCGCTCTATACCGATCGCGAGCGCGCGGCACTGGCCTGGACCGAGTCGGTGACCCTGATCTCCGAGACGCACGCACCCGACGACGTCTACGAGCAGGTCCGCGCGCAGTTCTCCGAGGAGGAGACGGTGAACCTGACCATGCTGATTGCGACGATCAATGCCTGGAACCGGCTCGCGATCTCGTTCCGTTCGATCCATCCCGTGAAGGTGAAGGCGTCGGTGGCGTGAGGGGCGGGACGCCCCTCACGGGCAATTCTCGTAGGGTGGGCAAAGCGAAGCGTGCCCACCACTTCTATCGCACTCGTGGAGAGATGGTGGGCACGGCGCAAGCGCGCCTTTGCCCACCCTACGATAGCTGAGTATGTGGCTTAAACCCCCGTCGCTTTCGCAAACTCCACGTAGATCTCACGCAGCCGTGTCGCCATCGGGCCAGGCTTGCCGCCGCCGACCTGCTTGCCGTCGATCGCGACCACCGGCTGCACGAAGAGAGAGGCGCTGGTGATGAAGGCTTCCTTGGCGGCGAGCGCTTCAGCGACGGTGAAGGCGCGCTCCTCGACGCGGAGCTGGCGCTCTTCGGCGAGTGCAACCACGGCCTTGCGGGTGCAGCCGGGCAGGATGGAATTCGAATTCTGCCGCGTCACGATGACGTCGTCCTGGGTCAGGATGAACGCCGACGACGAGCCGCCCTCGGTGACAAAGCCGTCTTCGAGCATCCAGGCTTCACCCGCGCCGGCTTCGGCGGCGGCCTGCTTTGCCAAGACTTGCGCCAGCAGCGCCACGCTCTTGATGTCGCGCCGTTCCCAGCGGATGTCAGGCACCGTGATGACGTTGATGCCGGTCTTGGCCGAGGCCGCATTGACGATGTCCTTCTCGGACACGAACATGACCAGCGTCGGCTTGACGTCGCCCTTGGGGAAAGCGAAATCGCGCCCCGCGTCGGCGCCGCGCGTCACTTCGAGATAGACGAGGCCATTGGCAAGCTTGTTGCGTGCGACGAGCTCCTTCTGGATCCCGGTGATGCGCTCGACCGTCTCGGGCAGCTTGAGCTTGATCTCGCCGACGGAGCGTTCGAGGCGCGCCAGGTGCGAGGCATTGTCCACCAGCTTGCCGTCGAGCACGGCAGCGACCTCATAGATGCCGTCGGCGAACAGGAAGCCACGATCGAGGACGGAGATTTTGGCTTCCGAAAGCGGGACGAAAGAGCCGTTGACGTAGGCGATCGAGTCCAAGGCAGGTCTCCTGTCGGGAATGCGGGAATTGCCTGCTCCTATACGAAATTCGCGGGCGGCGATAAACCCTCAACTGTCATTCCGGGGCGCGACGAAGCAAATGAGCCCGGAATCCATAACCACCGCTCGCTGTCATGGATTCCGTGCCTGGCCGTGCGGGCCATCCCCATTGCGCAATGGGGATGAAGACGGAGTTAGTGAGAGAGAATCTTCGACAAGAACTTCTGTGCGCGGTCGCTTCTGGGCTTGCCGAAGAAGTCGTCCTTCGGGGCGTCCTCGACGATCTCGCCACGGTCCATGAAGATCACGCGGTTGGCGACCTTGCGGGCAAAGCCCATTTCGTGGGTGACGACCATCATGGTCATGCCTTCGCGGGCGAGGTCGACCATGACGTCCAGCACCTCGCTGATCATCTCGGGATCGAGGGCGGAGGTCGGCTCGTCGAACAGCATGGCGATGGGATCCATCGCGAGCGCGCGCGCGATGGCAACACGCTGTTGCTGGCCGCCGGAGAGCTGCGCCGGAAACTTCTGCGCCTGCTCCTTCAAGCCGACGCGCTCCAGAAGCTGCATGCCCTTGGCCATCGACTTGTCGTGACCCCGCCCCAGCACCTTCTCCTGCGCAAGGCAGAGATTGTCGATGATCTTCAGGTGTGGGAAGAGCTCGAAGTGCTGAAACACCATGCCGACGCGCGAGCGGAGCTTTGGCAGATCGGTCTTGGAATCATTGACCTTGGTGCCGTCAACCGTGATATCGCCCTTCTGGAAGGGCTCCAGCGCATTGACGCATTTGATCAGCGTGGATTTGCCCGAGCCCGAAGGGCCGCAGACGACCACCACCTCGCCCTTGGCGACATTGGTGGTGCAATCCTTCAGCACCTGGAACGAGGTGCTGTACCATTTGTCGACGTGACTGATCTCGATCATGTGTGACTCAAGCGTATCAACGAATGCGGATCACCTCTCCCATAGGGAGAGGTCGACGCGCAGCGTCGGGTGAGGGTTCAGGTCTATCGATGGAGCGAAACCCCTCACCCGGATCGCTGACGCGATCCGACCTCTCCCTATGGGAGAGGTGAGGGGCACCGCATTTCGAAATCTCAGGTTCACAATCCACCTAGCGGATGATGGCGATGCGCGACTGCAGGCGACGAACGCCGAAGGACGCAATGCAGGAGATGGTGAAGTAGACGACGGCGGCGAACAGGTACATCTCGACGAGACGCCCGTCGCGCTGCGCGACCTTGCTCGCCGCGCCCAGGAAATCCGTGATCGAGAGCACGTAGACCAGCGAGGTGTCCTGGAACAGCACGATGGTTTGCGTGATCAGCACGGGCAGCATGTTGCGGAACGCCTGCGGCAGCACGACGTAGCGCATGGTCTGCGCATAGGTCAGGCCGAGTGCGTTCGCCGCGGCCGGCTGCCCGCGCGAGATCGACTGAATGCCGGCGCGCATGATCTCGGAGAAATACGCCGCCTCGAACATGATGAAAGTGATGAGCGAGGAGGCGAACGCGCCGACCTTGATCGGCCGCGGCGCGCCGGTCAGCCACTGCCCGATATAGGGCACCAGGAAGTAGAACCAGAAGATGACCAGCACCAGCGGCAGCGAGCGCATGAAGTCGACATAGAGACCGGCGATGCGGCCGAGCAGCTTGTAGCCGGACAGCCGCATCAATGCGATTGCCGTGCCGAAGACCAGGCCGCCGAGCGCGGCGAGCGCGGTCAGCATCAGCGTGAACGTCATGCCCTCGTAGAACAGATAGGGCAGCGCGCGGCGGATGACGTCGAAATCGAAATTGCCGAGCATCGCTATTTCCCCGTGATGTAGCCGGGGATCGCGACCCAGCGCTCGAGGAAGCGCATTGCGGTCACGACAACGGCGTTGACGAGGAGATAGAGGATGGTCGCGGCGGTGAAGGCCTCGAACACCTGGAACGAGAATTCCTGCATCGAGCGCGCCTGCCCGGTCAATTCCAGCAGGCCGATGGTGATGGCCACCGCGGTGTTCTTGATGGTGTTGAGAAACTCGGAGGTCAGCGGCGGCAGGATGATGCGGAACGCCATCGGCAGCAGCACGTAGCGATAGCCCTGCACGGTCGTCAGGCCCAGCGCGGTCGCCGCCATCCGCTGCCCGCGCGGCAGCGAGCCGATGCCGGCCTGCAATTGCACGGCGACGCGCGCCGACATGAACAGGCCGACGCCGATCGCCGCCGTCCAGAACGGCGCGTTCGGCAGTTGCTTCAGCCACAGACCGGCGGCCTTCGGCAGCATTTCCGGCAGCACGAAGAACCACAGGAAGAGCTGCACCAGCAGCGGCATGTTGCGGAAGAACTCGACCCAGCAAAAGCCGAACCAGTAGGCGGCCTTCGACGGCAGCGTGCGCATCACGCCGACGATCGAGCCGGTGATCAGCGCGATGATCCAGGCCAGCACCGCGGTCTCGAGCGTCAGCACCAGTCCCGACAACAGCATGTCGAGATAGGTGCCTGTGCCCATCGGGTTCGGCTGGAAGAAAATTCCCCAGTTCCAGTTGTAGTTCACGAGTCCCCCGCGCGAACGCGACAATCACAGATACTGTTAGCGTCTATGCAAATGTCCGGCCATTCCCTCTCCAGAATGGCCGGACAATGCTCCTGATCCCTTGGGACCGAGGCTTACTTATAGTCGTCCGGGTTCGGCGAGTCCGACGGCTTGGCGAACTCGTTCTTCAATTCGGCCGAGATCGGCGTGTTGAGGTTCAGGCCCTTCGGCGGGATTTTGGCGGTGAACCACTTGTCGTAGATCTTCTGGCCCTCGCCGCTGGTGTAGAGCGCCGCGGTCGCCGCATCCACCACCTTCTTGAAGGCAGCATCGTCCTTGCGCAGCATGATGCCGTAGGGCTCGGGCTTGGAGAACGCGTCCTTGGAGACTTCATAATCGGCCGGGCTCTTCGAGCCGGCGACGAGGCTTGCGAGCAGGATGTCGTCCATCACGAAGGCGACGGCGCGATCGGTCTCCACCATCAGGAAGGCTTCGGCGTGGTCCTTGGCCGGAATGATGTTGGCGCCCAGGCCCTTCGCGACGTTGGCTTCGGTGAGCTGCTTGATGTTCGTGGTCCCGGCGGTCGAGACCACCGTCTTGCCCTTCAGATCGTCGATCGACTTGAGGCCGCTCGACTTCTTGTAGACGTAGCGGCTCGCGGTCAGGAAGTGGGTGTTGGTGAAGGCGACCTGTTTCTGCCGCTCGGCATTGTTGGTGGTCGAGCCGCATTCGAGGTCGATGGTGCCATTGGCCATCAGCGGAATGCGGGTGGCCGAGGTCACCGGGTTGAGCTTGACCTCGAGCTTGTCGAGCTTGAGCTCCTTCTTCACGGCGTCGACGATCTTGTAGCAGATGTCCATCGCAAACCCGACGGGCTTCTGGTTGTCGTCGAGATAGGAGAACGGGATCGAGGAATCGCGGAAGCCAAGCGTGATGGCCCCGGTATCCTTGATGTTCTTGAGCGTGCCGGTCAGCTCCTCGGCACTGGCCTGGCTCACGACCATAGTGGCGGCGAGCGCGAGGCCGAAGTTACGGAAATGTTTCACTTTTTTCTCCCCTTACGGAATGGCGGCCGGATGCTTGCATAAATCGGGCCGGATTAGAATGTGACTTTCGGAGCCCTTCACCTAGCCGAGCGGACGGGGTAGCTCCCCGAGGTCCCAGAACAGACCGGCCATGACGGTCAGCGCCTCCTCTGTCAATGGCATCAGGATGTGCTCGTTTGGCGCATGCTGGGAGCAGCCGGGATAGGAATGCGGCACCCAGATCGTCGGCAGGCCCAAAATCTCGGAGAACACGTCGTTCGGCAATGAGCCGCCGAAATTCGGCAGGATCGCCGGCGCTTTGCCGGTCGTCGCTTGCACGGAGTCCGCGGCCCATTTGATCCAGGGGCTGTCGAAATCGGTGCGCGAGGCGGCAAAGCTCTGCGCCGCCCGCACCTCGACCATCGGAAATCCCTTTGCGGCGAGATGGGCGCGGATCGCGTCGATCATACCGTCGATCTTCGTGCCGACCACGAAGCGCAGTTGCAGCACGGCGTTGGCGTGGCCGGGAATCGCATTTGCCGGCTTCTCGATGTTGCCCGACGACATCGCCAGCACTTCGAGTGTGTTCCAGGCATAGAGCCGCTCCGCTGCCGACAATCCGTCCTCGCCCCAGTTTTCGGCGAGCGTAGGCTCGTCTTCCGTCGGCTCGACTTTAACGTCAGCAAGGATGGTGCGGATCTGGTTCGTGAGGCGCGGCGGCTTCAGGGCCTCGAGCTGGAGGCGGCCATGGCCGTCGACCAGCGTGGAAATCGCGTTCACCAGGATCGTCGCCGGGTTGGCGAGCACGCCACCCCAATTGCCTGAGTGATTTCCGCCATCGCGCAGGTTGACGTCGAGGTGGATGCGGATGCCGCCGCGGCAGCCGAGGAACAGCGTCGGGCGATCCGCCGACAGGCGCGGCCCGTCGGAGGCCATGAAGAGATCGGCCTTCAGCGCCTCGCGGTTGAGATCGCAGACCTTGCCGAGATCGGGCGAGCCGATCTCCTCGCCCATCTCGACGACGAATTTGGCGTTGAAGCCGAGCTTGCCGCCGCGTGCCGCGCGCACCGCGCGAAGTGCGGCCATGTTGATGCTGTGCTGGCCCTTGTTGTCGGCGGTGCCGCGTCCATAGACGCGAATACCTGATGTCGTCGTGCGCCAGGGATCGCGATTGTCGCGCCACTCGCCCTCCATGCCGTCGACGACGTCGCCATGGCCATAGATCAGAACGGTCGGCGCGGACGCGCTCTCGATATGCTCGGCAATCAGGAACGGCGCCTTGCCGCTCGGCGATTCCACCAGCCGGCTCGCGAAGTCGAGCGCGGCAAAGGCAGGCTGCATCTCCTGTTCCAGATAGGCACGCAGCTCGGCGCCGCGCGAGGCGCTCTGGCTCTCGGTGCGATAGGCGACGCGGCGGTCGAGCTCTGCGAGGAACGCCCCGGATGAGAAATCCTCACGGGCGCGGGCGATGGCGTCGGCTCTGGTCATTTCGTTCTTTGTCAAGCCTGGATTTGGAACAAGCGTAGCGGGATACGCCGTCTTTCGGAAGTGGCGGGGGTTGGCAATTGACTCTTGCTAATGGCCGGAGCTTCTTGAATTTGGCCCTTGCCGAGAGCAAGCCGGATGCAAGAACTTGGCCAACTGCCCGGCACCGATAGCATCGAGGCAAGTCCAGGTATAGTGGCGCCGAGGGACAAGCATGGCAAAAGAAATTCGGCTCAACGCCTTTGCGATGAATTGCGTCGCGCATCAATCGCCGGGCCTGTGGACCCATCCGCGCGACCGCACCGCCGAATACAATCGCCTGCCCTACTGGATCGATCTGGCGAAGACGCTGGAGCGCGGCCGCTTCGACGGCTTGTTCCTGGCCGACGTGCTCGGCGTCTATGACGTCTATGGCAACAGCCCCGATGCCGCACTACGCAACGCAGCGCAAACGCCGTCGAACGAGCCGCTGCTGCTGCTCTCGGCGATGGCCGCGGTGACGCAGAATCTCGGTTTTGGCGTTACCTCCAACCTCTCCTTCGAGCCGCCCTATCCCTTCGCGCGGCGGATGTCGACGCTCGACCATCTGACCGAGGGGCGGATCGGCTGGAACGTCGTCACCGGCTATCTCGACAGCGCGGCGCGCGCCGCCGGCAAGGACAAGCAGACCGCGCATGATGATCGCTACGACATTGCCGACGAATATATGGAGGTCGTCTACAAGCTCTGGGAAGGAAGCTGGGAGGATGATGCGGTGCTGCGCGACCGCGCGCGCGGCATCTTCACCGATCCGGCAAAGGTGCATCGCGTCGCGCATGAGGGCAGGAATTTCCGGCTCAACAACACGATTCATCTGAGCGAGCCGTCGCCGCAACGCACGCCCGTGCTCTACCAGGCCGGCACCTCGCCGCGCGGCCGGCAGTTCGCGGCCCAGCATGCCGAATGCGTGTTCATGTCCGGACCATCCGCGAAGGTGATCGCACCGCGCGTTGCTGCCATCCGTCAGACGGCGGCCGAGCTCGGGCGCAACCCGGCCGAGATCCTGATGTTCTCGATGATGACGCTGATCCTCGGGCGGACCGAGACTGAGGCGAAGGAGAAATACGCCGACTACCGCCGCCACATCAGCCCCGAAGGCGCACTGGCCCTGATGTCCGGTTGGACCGGCGTCGATTTTTCCGGCTACGAGCTCGATCAGCAGGTCCGTCACGTGCAGAACGATGCCGGCCGCAGCGCGATGGACAACGTCACCCGCGCCGATCCCGATCGCGTCTGGACCGTGCGCAACGTCATCGAGCATGTCGGCATCGGCGGTGCCGGCCCGGTCGTGGTGGGAACGCCGGAGATGGTCGCCGACAGGATCGAGGAATGGTTCGAGGCCACCGACGTCGACGGGCTGAACGTAGCGTTTGCGATCTCGCCCGGCGATTTCGAGGATATCGCCGACATGCTGGTGCCGGAGCTGACCCGGCGCGGCCGCTACAAGGCGGAGTACGCGAAGGGCACGCTGCGGGAAAAACTGTTCGGAGGAGGCCGCGCCCGGCTCACCGCGCCGCACCCGGCCGCGGGTTATCGGGTGGGGAGGAAAGGGTAGGCTGGCTACTTTGCATGGGGTTGTTTTTCAGATTTTTGTCTCGATTGCGGGTCCTGGCTTTCGCCAGGACGACATTGGGGAAGCCTCGTACCCTACACCTTCCCGTCCACCATCACCTCGATCAGCTTGGTGCCGGGGCGGTTGAAGGCGGACGACAGCGTGGACTTCAACTCGGCAGGATCGTTCACCCTGATCGCCTCGCATCCCAGTGACCGCGCGATCCCGGCAAAATCCACCGGCGGGTCGACGAAATCCATGCCGACGTAATTGTCATCGCCGTGGAAGGCGAGCAGGCGTTGCTTGATGATGCGGTAGCCACCATTGTTGGCGATCACGATCGTCAACGGCAGCTTGTGGTGGGCGGCGGTCCAGAGCGACTGGATCGAATACATCGCGCTTCCATCGCCGGAGAAGCAGACCACAGGCCGCATTGGGTTGGCCAGGCTGATGCCGACGGAGGCCGGCAGGCCCCAGCCGATGCCGCCGGAGGCAAGGCCGTGATAGCCGTAGCGGTCGCGATGCGGGCGCAGGCTCGCGATCTGGCGGCCGGAGGTGAGGCCCTCATCCACGAGGATGGCGTTGTCGGGCATCGCCTCGACCATTTGCAACGTCAGCCAGTCGGGGTCGATAGGCGAGCGGTCCCTCGCCTTCGTGATCTGCTCGACCAGCGCGGCGCGGCGTGCGGTCCAGTTCTTCGGCGCAAGTTCGGCGAGACGTTCTTTCGCGCGCCGCTCCAGCGCCGCGCCACCCATTTCCTTGAGCACCGGCATCAACGCGCGCAGCGTTTCCCTCACGTCAGCCTTGAGCGCGATCTCCGCGCCAAAATTCTTGGCGATCTCCCAATCGGCGAGACCAACCTGCACGATGGATAGTCCATCCGGCAGCGGGTCGACCTCGCTGTAGACCGACATCCGCAACGGATCGCCGCCCAGCGCGATGAGCAGATCGTAAGACGCAAGCGTATCGCGCGCCACCTTCTGGAGGCGCGCAAGCGTACCGACGAAACTCGGGCTCTCGGAGAGAAAATGCGCGCCATAGGCCGTGGACGATTGATAGGCGGCTGCCCCCAAGAGCTCCGCGAGTGAGGCGGCTTCCTTCAGCGCGTCGCTCTTGACCACCTCGTCCATCGTGACGATGACGGGACGCTCGGCCTTCAGGAGTCGTGCGGCGAATGCCTTCAACGCCTCATCAGACGGCCTTGTGTGCGCATCGATGCGGGTGGAACGGCTAAGATCAATGCCCGCTTCGCTATTGAGGATGTCGCCGGGCAACGAGATAAACACGGGGCCGGTCGGCGGCGTGGTCGCGACCTTGGCGGCGCGGCGCACGATGCGCGGCAGGTCCTCCAGGCGCGTCACCTCGACCGCCCATTTCACCAACGGTTCGGCCATCCGCACCAAAGGCCCATAAAGCACCGGCTCCATCAGGCCATGCCCCTGCTCCTGCTGGCCTGCGGTCAAAATCATCGGCGTGCCCGTGAACTGCGCGTTGTAGAGCGAGCCCATGGCATTGCCGAGGCCGGGCGCGACATGGACGTTGCAGGCGACAAGTTGTCCGGAGGCGCGGCTGAAGCCGTCGGCGATCGCAACCACCAGGCTTTCCTGCATCGCCATCACATAGGTGAGATCGAGATGGTCCTTCAGCGCATGCATGATCGGCAATTCGGTGGTGCCGGGATTCCCGAACAGATGCGTGATGCCTTCGTCCTTGAGCAGCGCGAGAAAAGCAGAGCGGCCGGTGATACGGTTCTTCATGTTTCCTCCTGATCTCACGGACGTTGCCGGAGGGCGGGACATGATGGCCGAAGTCGAAGCACGCGCGCAAGGAAGCGCGGTCATGGCTGCGTTGCATGGAAGCGGCAAACTTTCGCTCGCGTGTCCCGGACGCGGCGCAGCATCATGAGCGCGTTTACGCGCATCTTCGACGCTATGGTGATGCGACGCTGAGCCGGGCCCCCTCGCGCACCGCTGTTGCATAGGCCCCGGCTCGGCAGTGCGGCACTTCGCGCCGCACTGCGTCCAGGGCACGAAAGCGGGGCTACATCTCCTCGCGCCCGAGTTCGAACGGGTCCTCGCCGCTAGCGCGCTTCTTCTTTTTCGAGCGCTGCCAGACCACGCCGGGAAAGCCCTTCAGCGGCACCAGCGGCTCGCCGGTATAGGCCCATTCCTGGAGCTCGTCGATCGCGATGTGATAGAGCGGCTGGCGGCCGGTGCGCTCGTTGAACAGTGCGCGGGGAATGTTGACCATGTGCGGGCCGCGCGGGCGCTCATAAGCGATCGGCGTGCCGCAATGCGAACAGAAGCTGCGCGCAGTCCTGGTCGCCTTGTCCTCATAGCGTGTGATCGCGGCTTTTCCGGAGGTGATGCGAAAGCGCTTCTTCCAGCTTCCGACGTAGGTCGCATAGGCCGCGCCATGGGCGCGGCGGCTGGCTGCGGAGTGATCGTGCCAGGCCCAGCGCGCAGGGATGTCGATCTCGAAGGTGACCTTGCCGCACAGGCATTGTCCGGTGGCGGTTCCTGCGGCGACTGCGGCTTTGGCCATGGTGCGTCCCTCATCGTCATTGCGAGGGCAGCGAAGCAATCCAGAAACGTATCCGCGGAAAGACTCTGGATTGCTTCGCTACGCTCGCAATGACGGAGATTGGGTTTTCCGTGGGAGCAATCAATGTAGACCCGTTACCCCGGAGGAGCGAAGCGCAATCCGGGCATGTCAGCGTCAAGCCGGCGTCAGCTCGTCATACACCGGATAATCCGTGTACCCCTTCTCCTCGCCGCCGTAGAACGTCGCGCGATTGTAGGGTGTGATCGGATAGTCGTGCTGGAGGCGGCGCGGCAGATCCGGGTTGGAGATGAAGATGCGACCGAACGCGACGATGTCGGCGTGGCCGTCGGCGATCGCGGCATTCGCCGTTTCGCCGGTGAAGCCTCCGGCAGCGATCAGGAGGCCGTTATAGAGCGGCCGCAACAGCACCATCGCCGATGGCACATTCTGCCAATTGACGTCGGCGCGGCCCGCGCCGCTGGAACGCGGCTCGATGACATGCAGGTAGGCAAGGCCGAGCTTGTCCAGCGCTTTCACGACAAGCGTGTAGAGCGGCATCGGGTCCGGCTCGCCGGAATCATTGGCGATGCCGTACGGCGAGAGCCGTACGCCGACGCGGTTCGCACCCCAGACGTCGATCGCGGCCTGCGTGACCTCGAGCAGCAGGCGCGCGCGATTTTCGATCGAGCCGCCATATTCATCGGTGCGCTGGTTGCTGCGCGACTGCAAAAACTGCTCGAGCAGATAGCCGTTGGCGCCATGGATCTCGACGCCGTCGAATCCGGCAGCGAGCGCGTTCTTCGCAGCCTGCCGGAATGCCTCAACGATGCCCTTGACCTCCTCGGTTTCGAGCGCGCGCGGCGTCTCATAGTCGGCGATCTTGCCGTCGGCGGTCATCGCCTTCATGCCCTCGGCCTTGATCGGAAGCGCAGATGGCGCAACAGGCAGCTCCCCGCCGTGGAAGGAGGAATGCGAGACGCGGCCAACGTGCCAGAGCTGGAGGAAGATGATGCCGCCCTTGGCGTGCACGGCGTCGACGACCTTGCGCCAGCCCGCGATCTGCGCATCTGAATAGATGCCCGGCGTGGCGGGGTTGCCGCGGCCGCGCGAGAGCACGGGCGAGGCTTCGGCGATGATAAGGCCGCCCGGCGTGGCGCGCTGGCCATAATATTCGGCATTGAGGTTGCGCGGCGCAAAGCTCTCGCGCTCGGCCCGCATGCGTGTCAACGGCGCCATCGCGACACGATGCGCAAGCTTGCATGGACCGACTTGCAACGGTTGAAACAACGCCGGGAATTTCATGCTGGCCCCGAATGGCTATGGAAGGATAGGGATCATATAGCGAGGGGCGGCCACCAGAAAAGGTGCCGCCCCTGCAAACGGAATTTTCCGTCCCACGAGATGTGGGACGGAAACGGGCATTACGCCGTCTTGATCCAGACGGCCTTCACGTTGAGATATTCCTCGACGTGCTGCTTGCCGGACTCCCGGCCATAGCCGCTCATCTTGTACCCACCGAACGGAACGGCCGGATCCATCGCCTGATAGCAATTCACCCACACCGAGCCGGCGCGCAGCGACTTTGCAACGTGATGCGCCTTGCTGACGTCACGCGTCCACAGACCCGAGCCGAGGCCGAACATCGTCGCATTGGCGCGCTTGACGAGCTCATCCATGTCCTTGAAGGCGATCGCAGAGATCACGGGGCCAAAGATCTCCTCCTGCGCGATGCGCATGTTGTCCTGGACACCTGCGAATACCGTCGGCGAGACGAAGTAGCCCTTGGCGAGCGCGCCTTCGGTGACGCGGCCGCCGCCGGCAAGCGCCTTGGCGCCTTCCTTCTGGCCGACATCGAGATAGCCGGTGACGCGCTCGAGCTGCTGCTCGGAGACCAGCGGGCCGATCTGGGTGTTGGGATCGAGACCGTTGCCGACCTGCAGCTTCTTGCCGAACTCGGCGACGCGGCCGACGAACTCGTCGTAGATCGCCTGCTCGACGAACAGCCGCGTGCCGGCGCTGCAGATCTGCCCGGAATTGGCGAACACCGCCATCGCCGCGCCCGGCACGGCCGCGTCGAGATCGGCGTCCGCAAACACGATGTCCGGCGACTTGCCGCCCAGCTCGAGCGAGACGCGCTTGAGGTTGCCGGCCGAGGCGCGGATGATCGATTGGCCCGTGATGTGCGAGCCGGTGAAGGCGACCTTGTCGACATCGTGGTGCGAGGCAAGCGCCGCGCCGGCGGTCTCGCCATAGCCCGGCACGACATTGATGACGCCGGGCGGCACGCCGGCTTCGAGCGCGAGCTCGGCGATGCGCAGCGAGGTCAGCGGCGCTTCCTCGGCTGGCTTCAGCACCACGGTGCAGCCGGTCGCAATCGCCGGCCCGATCTTCCAGATCGTCGCGGTGAATGGGCCGTTCCAGGGAATGATGGCGCCGACGACGCCGACCGGTTCCTTCAGCGTGTAGGAGAATATCGCGCCGGGCAGCGAGTTCTCGATGGTCTCGCCATGGATCGCGGTCGTCTGCCCCGCATAGTAGCGGAGCATGCCGAGCACGCGCAGCTTGTAGGAGCGGGTGCGGCTAACGGGCGCGCCCATGTCGAGCGTATCGAGCTGCGCCAATTCGTCGAAATTCTTCTCGATGAGGTCGGCGAGCTTGAGCAGCAGGTTCTGCCGCTCGAACGGCTTGACCTTGCCCCACTGTCCCTCGAAGGCTCGGCGCGCGGCCGCAACCGCACGGTCGATGTCTTCCTTGTCGCCCTCGGCGACGGTTGCGAGCAGCTCGCCGGTCGCGGGGTTGCGGGTCTCGAAGCGCTTGCCCGAGGCCGCATCGACCCATTTTCCGTCGATCAGCATCTGCTTGTACGACCCGTTGGCGAACGGATGGCGCGTGATCGGAATAGCCTGCGACACAGCCATGGCTGCACTCCCTCTGACTGACTTGATTGGGTTCGATCTGGGCGGGATCGTTAGATCGGCCAAAATACAGCGGTGCCGAATGGGCGTAAAGCCGGCGCGGAACGAAGACCTCCCATGCCGACTTGTGCATGGTCGCAGGATTGCCGTGCTATAGGTCGCTCGTCCTCTCATCTGCGCGCCGTGATCCGGAGTATTCCCATGCCGCACCCTGCCCTGTCAGCCAATAACGTTGCCGTGATAACGGGTGGTGCGTCCGGCATCGGTCTCGCCGCCGCGGAACAATTTGCAAGGCGCGGCATGAATCTGCATCGCCGACGTCGACTCGGTACGGCTGACGCAGGCCGAAACAAAGCTGTCATCGATCGCGCCCGGCGGCGCCGATCACGTGATGGCTGCCGTGGTTGATGTCAGCCGGCCGGAGAGCCTGACGGAACTGGAAGCCGCTGTGCAGAAACGCTTCGGCGGAACGGACGTGCTGATGAACAATGCCGGCATCCAGCCGGGCAGCACGATGTTCGGCGAGCCCGACACCTGGCAGCGCGTCGTCGACGTCAACATGTGGGGCATCATCAACAGTGCGCGCATCTTTGCGCCCAGCATGGCCGCACGCGGCAAGGCCGGCCTCATCATCAACACCGGATCGAAGCAAGGCATCACCACGCCGCCAGGCGATCCCGCCTACAACGTCTCGAAGGCCGGCGTGAAGGCGTTCACCGAGGCGCTCCAACACGAACTGCGAAACACCAGCGATTGCCGCATCACGTCACATCTCCTGATCCCCGGCTTCGCCTTCACCGGGCTCACCGCGCGCGGCCGCACCGAAAAACCGGCGGGCGCCTGGACGCCGGAGCAGACAGTCGATTTCATGATTGCTCGGCTCGAAGCCGGCGACTTCTACATTCTCTGCCCGGACAATGACGTGCCGCGCGAACTCGACGAGAAGCGCATGCTGTGGGCCGCCGGCGACATCGTCGAGAACCGCCCGGCGCTCTCGCGCTGGCATCCGGACTATGCGGAGGCGTTTGCAAAGTTCGTGAAAGGCAACTAGGCCTCGCCTCACCATAAGACCCTCATGGTGAGGAGCGCGAAACGCGTCTCCGGACGCATCGCCGGGCGAACCATGAGGCCCGACCGTGGCCAACATCCTTCGAGACGCCCGCTTCTCGCGAGCTCCTAGGATGAGGGGCCGAGCATTGATCGCGCGGGGTCGACTACAGCGTCTCTTGCTGCTGCCCGCATTGCTTGCAGGCGAACTTGACGCGGGTCTGGCCCTTGGGGGCCTGCACCCGGTTCGGTGCGCCGCACTTGCCGCAGAGCGTCTCGATGCGGGTCGTGCCCTGCTTGACGACGATGTTCTTCTTTTCCATCGTCTCGCGGATCAGGCGTTCGGCCTCCTCGCGCAAGGATTGTTTCGACAAAGCTCATCTCCGCCATGAATACGGGCGAGCCTTATCGCAGTTGCGTCGAAATCACAATCGGCAAAGCGGCCTCACACCTCGACGATCACATAGCTGTCTTCAATATGTACCGGAAAGGTCTCAGCGACATACGGGCCCTTCTGCAACTCCTCGCCGCGCTCCACCGCGACCGGATAAGACCGCACCTTTACCCGCGTCGGGTCGAACCAGGACTGGCCATTGCGCATGTCGAATTCCCAGCCGTGCCAGGGGCAGCGCAGGAGCTCGCCGACGCGTGAGCGCTGGTAGACGCCTGGCTCCGGGGAGGTGAGACGCGCGACGCAAGCCGCCTTGTCGAGCGGCGCGCCTTCATGAGGGCAGCGGTTCAACAGCGCGAAGAACTCGCCATTGACGTGGAACACGACGATGTCGCGGCCCGCGATATCGACGACCTTGTTGCCGCCGGGTGGGATCTCCGAGGTGCGGGCGACGATGTGACGGGCCATGCTGGTCTCAGAATTTGTAGACCGCGCGAGCGTTGGCGTTGAAGATCTTCCGCCGCTCGGCCTCGGAGAGCGGCGCCTTGAAGGCGAAGCGCGGATCGTCGAAGTCCCAGTGCGGATAGTCCGACGAGAACAGCAAGCGATCGATGCCGACCCATTCGATCAGCGATCGCAAATGCCGCGCCTCGTCGGGCTCGTCGATCGGCTGCGTCGTGAACCAGAAATGCTCGCGCACATATTCCGACGGCTTGCGCCTCAGATGCGGCACCTCGCGGCGGAAGCGCTCGAAGTGCTGGTCCATGCGCCACACCGCCGACGGGATCCAGCCAAAGCCGCCTTCGATGAAGACGATCTTCAGCTTGGGAAATCGTTCGGGCACGCCCTCGATGACGAGGCTTGCAAGCTGTGCCGCGACGGTGTGCGCATTCGACTGGTGCTCCTCGACGTAATAAGAGGGCCAGCCGCCACCCGTCGGCGCGTGCCCGCCATAGCCGCCGACATGGATGCCGAGCGGCAGGTCGAGCTCCTGTGCACGTTCGTAGATCGGCCAGTAGCGACGGCGCCCGAGCGGCTCGTTGGCACGCGGAGAGACGTTGATCTGGATGTATTCGCCGACCTTAGCGCAGCGATCGATTTCAGCGACCGCAAGGTCGGTGCCGTCCTGCCCGACCAGGATCGATGCCTTCAATCGGGGATCGCGATGCGACCAGAAGGCAAGCTGCCAGTCGTTGATGGCACGCTGGATCGCGGCGCCGAATTCGAGATTCTGCTGCGAGAAGATGAAGAGATCGAGCACCTGCAGGATCCCGAACTCGACGTCGAGCGGATCGAGATGCTGCTTGCGCATGAAGGCGAGATCGGAGCCCGGCGGCCCGCCGGTCGGCGGCCAGGCATCACGCCGCGCGATCAGGGGTGAGGAACGTGGATAGGGCGTCGTGAAGAGATAGGGCGTACGCAGATGACTGCCATATTCCCGGAGATGCTGCTGCCAGCGTTTCGGCAGAAACTCGTTGAGATCGTCAGCCGAGCGAAGGCTTGGATGAACGTCGCAATCGATGATCTTCAGCCGCGTCGCGGCGGACTTGTCTCCCTCCAGCTGCGGGCGGTCGATGACGTCGCTCATGCGATCCTCCGGATATTATTTTGCGCATGATCCTATCGGAAAACCGGCTCCCATTTTTCCGGATCATGCTAGTTCAGTTGCAACCGCCGAAATGTCTCCAGCGGATTGTCAACGCACATTTTCGCGATGATGCTCTTTGGCAGGTTCGGCGGGATCGGATCGTCGCCGTCAAACTGCCAATGCGGATAGTCCGACGCGAACAGGAACATCTTCTCGGAGCCGATCTGATCGATGATCTCCTCGACGCTTCTGGCATCCGCCGGCGCATCAAACGGCTGCATGGTGACGCGGACGTTGTCGCGAATGATCGCTGCCGGCTCGCGCTCGACCCAGGGCACCTCGACACGCACGCCACGCCAGGTCTTGTTGGCGCGCCACATGAAGGCGGGCAGCCAGCTCACGCCCGATTCCATCAGCACGACCTTGAGATCTGGGAATTTGCCGAACACGCCTTCATAGATCAGGCTGAGGAGCTGGGCCTGAAAGGCCTGCGCCTCGACGAAGTAATATTCGTAGCGATGCGACGGCCAACCGGCCGAACTCGGCGCGTAGCGATATTGCGTGCCGGCGTGGATCGCGAGCGGCAGGCTGTACTTCTCGGCAAGCCGATAGACTGGCCAGAAGTGGCGGCGGCCGAGCAGCGTCTCGCCCTGCGCCAGCACAAGGATGGACACAAAGCGGTTGTCGCCGGCACGCCGCTCGATCTCCTCCATGGCGAGATCCGGCGCCTGCATCGGCACGACGATGGACGCCCGCAGGCGCGGATCGCGCGACAGCCATTCGGCAGCGATCCAGTCATTGATCGCCTTGCAGAAGTCCGCAGCCATGTAGGGATCGTAGACGGCCTGCGCGCCATAGAGCACGTTGAGGATGGCGTGGCTGGCGCCGAGTTGATCGAACGTGCCCTTCTGCACCATCGCAAGGTCAGAGCCCGGCCTTGCGCCGCTCGAGGGGCGCCAGTCGGCGCGGCCGGAGAGCGGCATGCTCGGCGGATAGCTGGTGAGATCGAGCCCGTCGATCGCGCGGCTCACCACCTGCTCTTTCCAATGATCGCTGAGATAGGGGAGCAGCGTGGTGCGGGTGCCCCCGACCGCCGGGTGGACATCGCAATCGATGCGCGTCGCCGCCATGGAAAGCTTCCTCGGGCAATCTTTATTGGCGGCGTTGTTCACACCGCGTCCTCAGACTGCTCCGCCGAGGCAGGAATCGCAAGGCACGTGGCCGGAGCGTTAGACATGCCTCCGATGCGTGTTCGCACCTGCAACACGTCCCCGAGTACATCTGCACGCTCAACAACGCTCCAGCCAATGGCTAAAATTTCGCCTGTCGCATGGCGCCCCATGAGCTTAGCCTTCACGTAGCATCCGCCCCCTCCCTTCCCCGGAGTTCCCATGTCCCTCCTCATCCGCGGCGGCACTGTCGTCAATCATGATCATTCGCGACGTGCGGACGTGCTGATCGACGGAGACACCGTCGTCGCGGTTGGCGCATCGATCGATGCGCCGGCGGGCACCGAAATGATCGACGCCGGCGGCTGCTTCGTGATCCCGGGCGGCATCGATCCGCACACTCATCTCGAAATGCCATTCATGGGCACGGTCACGGCCGATGATTTCGAATCCGGCACCAAGGCGGCGCTGACCGGCGGCACCACCATGGTGGTGGATTTCTGCCTGCCCGATCCCGGTCAGTCGATGCTCGCGGCCTATCAGGAGTGGCGGCACAAATCCGAGAAGGCGGCAAGCGACTACGGCTTCCACATGGCGGTGTCGTCATGGTCGAAGCAGATCTTCGACGAGATGGAGACCGTGGTCAAAACCTACGGCATCAACACCTTCAAGCATTTCATGGCCTACAAGGGCGCGCTGATGGTGAACGACGACGAGCTGTACAACTCGTTCGCGCGCTGCGCCCATCTCGGCGCCATGCCGGTGGTGCACGCCGAGAACGGCGACGTCGTGGCGCTGATGCAGGAGGCGTTGATTGCGCGCGGCATCACCGGCCCCGAAGGCCACGCCTATTCGCGGCCGCCGGAGGTGGAGGGCGAGGCCACCAACCGCGCCATCATGATCGCCGACATGACGGGAACGCCGGTCTATATCGTGCACACGAGTTGCCGCGAGGCGCACGAGGCGATCGCGCGGGCGCGCGCGGCGGGAAAGCGCGTCTATGGCGAGCCGCTGATCCAGCATCTGCTGCTGGATGCCGGCGAATATGCGAGCAAGGACTGGGACCATTCCGCGCAGCGCGTGATGTCGCCGCCGTTCCGCGACAAGTCGCACCAGGACAGCCTGTGGGCCGGCCTGCAATCCGGCTCGCTCCAAGTGGTCGCGACCGACCACTGCGCCTTCACGACCGAGCAGAAACGGTTCGGCCGCGACGACTTCCGCAAGATCCCCAACGGCACCGGCGGGCTCGAAGACCGCTTGGCCCTGCTGTGGACGGCAGGCGTCTCCACGGGGCGATTGACGAAGGAAGAGTTCGTCGCGGTGACCTCGGCCAACATCGCCCGCATCCTCAACATCTACCCACGCAAGGGCGCGGTCGCCGTCGGTTCGGATGCCGACCTCGTCGTGTGGGATCCCAAAGCGCACAAGACGATCACTGCCAAACGCCAGATGAGCCGCATCGACTACAACGTCTTCGAAGGGTTTTCCTGCACCGGTGGACCTGCGGTGACGGTCTCGCGTGGCCGGATCGTCTGGAAGGATGGCAACCTGCGTGCCGAAGCCGGCGACGGCCGCTATGTCGAACGTCCGGCGTTCTCGCCGGTGCATGTCGCCAATTCGACCTGGAAGGAGCTGACCGCACCGCGCGGCGTGGAGCGCGGGGCGGTGACGCCGTAGCGCTGCCTTAAGGTTCAGTCGTCAGGCGAGCACGCCCGAGGCGCACTTCACTTGCGCGGAGCGCGGCAACGTCGACCCCGCCCCGTCGCGATCCCTCCGGCGCGCAGTCAAAAACCCGATGAAACTGCGCGGGGGAGCGCCAGTCGGACGCTTCCACCGGCCGAGCAGAAGACGTTCGTCGCCAACATCCTGTCCGATGCCGAGCGGCTGGAAGCGATGGCGCAGCGGCTGCGTGAGCTGGCACGGGCCGAAAGCCTGCCGCAGAACGAGCGCACCGAGCTGGCGCCCGTCATCGACGACCTCAAAAGCCGTTTTCCGGCAGGCACTATCTCCGCCACGGGCAGCCTCGACCGGCCAAGCGGCATGTCCAGCGAGAAGGCGCTGATCGTGCAGTCGCACCTCGCCGACAATGCGATGCGGCATCGCGCCAGACACATCAGGCTGGAAGCGGTCGACGAGCGCACGGCGGTTCGGCTGACCGTGAGCAACGACGGTGAGCCGATCTCAGCGCCGAACCGCGACAGAATCTTTGATGCGTTTTTGACCACCCGGCGGGAGTCGGGCGGTACCGGAATGGGGCTTGCGATTGCGCGCGCGGTAATGGCGAGCCATGGCGGCTCGATCGAGCTGAAGCCGACCGACGAAGGCGCGGCCTTCGAGCTGCAGTTTCCGGCGACCTAAGATGACCTCAGATCGCGAACACCCAGGCGGCGACGATGGTGCCGAGCGTGACCAAGCCTGCGATGGTCCAGCCCGCGGCATATTCCAGCTCGGGATGGCCGGTCGCCCGCATGATCTCGTTCGGATCGGCGGTGTGCTTCCAATGCTCTGCCATGACAGCCTCGCACGTTTCTGTGCTTGTCTTATTAAGTCGCGCGAGGGGCAATTTGGTTCCATCACGGAAATGCGAGGGATCGTACGCGCCCGCGCGGCGCGTAGCAGGACTGCTTTCCTACCGCCGGTGGCATGCTAGACTGCGCGAGCGCATTTCCGCGGCAGGAGGGACGCATGGCCGACAGCAAGTCCAAACGGGGCCGGGCCGATCGTGCCCTGATCGCGCTCGGCGAACGCTACGAGGTCGCCTACTGGTCGAAAAAGTTCAAGATCACGCCGGCCAAGCTGAAATACGCCGTCAAGAAGGTCGGCCACTCCGCCAAGAAGGTCGAGGCCTACATCAAGGTCCAGAAGCACCGCGCTGGCGACAGGATGCGGATCGCGCTCAACGAGCCCTACGAGGTCCGCTACTGGTCGAAGAAATTCAAGATCTCCCCGGCCAGGCTGAAGGCCGCCGTGGCCGCCGCCGGCCATTCTTCGACGAAGGTCGAGGCCTATCTCGTTGGCCAGAAAGCCACGAAGAAGAAGGCGGTCAAGAAAAGAAGAGCCGCGAAGAAGGCGTCCAAGCGCAGGAAGGCGGCCTGAGATGAAGCTCGGGAAGCTGATCCTTGCGGCGTCGCTCGCGTTGGGCGGCGGGTCAGCCGTGCGGGCTGCCGACACCAACTCGACGATCTCCGGCTCGACGGCGCTGGCGCTCGCCGGCGTCATCGCGCCGCTGTCGCCGATCCTGGCATCGGCCGAGAAAAAGGCGATCGCGATGCTGTTCGCCGCCAACAGCGACGTTCCCTACAAGAAACCGATCGTCGTGACCGCCGACCGCATCGTCTGCCGCACCGGCAATGTCGACATCACCGTGCGCAGCTGCGAGGTGACATTTGATAAAAAGGTCAAGACCGTGAACGGCTCCACGGCCAACGAGATCTATGCCACCGAGGCGCTCGCCGGCGTGGCGGCGGACGGCGCGGCGGGATCGAACTTCGAGAGTCTGTCGAAGCTGAGCTGCACGATCGATCCAAACGCCATCCGCCAGAAGGACGGCAGCGGCGCGAGCTGCAAGTTCCAGCCGGGGAATTAGGGCATGATCCGGAAAAGTGTTCCCTCGCCACAAACGCGGAACGCGTTTGCGCGGAGATCATGCTCAAACAACAACCTAAAACGCGTGCTTTGGGGGCGCCGTCAAATCGCCCCAACGGCAACCAATAAGGCTAATTGACGGGCCAAGCCGGAACGCGAGCCGGCGCTTGAGCACTCAGCACGGCACATAACAATGAAAAACTATCTCGCATTTTTCCTCTTGCTGACGATCACGACCGCCTCCGCGCACGGGCCATTTCCAGTCCGGCCGCAACCTCCGTCCGATTTGGCGCGCACAGGCCTCACCGACACTGACACGGCTGCCGGAGGCACGGCCCGGCTGTGCGATCAGGTCTCGTTCTCGCGGCGCCTGCGGTATGGCGATAGCGAGCAGAACGTCCTTGACGTCGCGACCAGCGAGACCAAGGCGGCAACGCCGCAGCCGATCCTGCTGTTCGTGGCCGGCGACAGCTTCACTGGCGATAGCGCCGCACCCGACACGGCGCGCGAGCTCCAGGACGAGGCAATATGCTTTGCCGCGCGCAACGGCATGGTCGGCGTGCGCGTGAACTACCGCCTTGCACCGGCGGCCCCTTGGCCTTCCGGCGCACGCGACGTCGCGGCCGCCCTGTCCTGGATCCACCAGAACGTCGATCTCTTCAACGGCGATTCCCGCGAGATTGTCGCGGTCGGCTATGCCGCCGGCGCCTTCCACGTCGCGAGCCTGCTCGCGCATCAGGAGTTGCAGGGCACCGACACCGATGTCGCCGGCGTCGTGCTGATCTCAGGCATTTATCGCCCGGGCAACGACGCGAGCGACAGCGAGATGGCCTATTTCGGCTCTGACGCCGCCCAATATGACGAGCGCTCCGCCTTTCCGGGCATCCTGAAAGTCGAGGAACCGATCGTGCTGGCCTGGGCCGCGGCCGATCCTGCAGGCCTGGTGACGCAGGGCGAAGCACTGAAGCAGGCGCTTTGCGGCGCCGGCCATTGCCCGCGCACGACCGTCCTGCACACCCGCGACGGCATCGCCTCCGTGTTCGGGCTCGATGGCTCCGCCGACAGCCTCGCCGAGCCGACGCTGCTGCTCGTCCGCCAGCTCGAGGCGCGCGGCTTGCCATAGCCGGCCGGTTTTCGACGTGTCAGCACGGCTGCCGCTTGGATCGACAGCGCTCGGGACACAGGAATGACAAACCCTTGACCTAGATCAAGCGCTCCTGATGCCGATTGCGCCGACCTCCACGAAGGGGTCCAAGATCAAGGTGTCGAACATGCGTGTGACCGGCAAGATGCTGTTCGCGTTGGTGGTCGCTGTCGCCTCGCTGGGCGCCATGTCGCAGCAGCGAGAGGACTCGGCGACCGTCTCCGAGATTCGCATCGGCAACGTCATGCCCTATTCGGGCCCGCTTTCGGAATTCGGGGCGATCGGCAAGGCGGAGGCCGCCTATTTCGACATGGTCAACGAGCGCGGCGGAATCAACGGCCGCAAGGTCCGCTTCATCACGCGCGACGACAATTCCGATCCCGCGACTACCATGGAGCTGACGCGCGGACTGGTCGAGAAGGACGACGTGCTGTTGATGTTCGGCTCGTTCGGTACCCCCGGCAATCTCGCCACGCGCTGGTATCTCAATGAGCGGAAGATCCCCCAGCTCTTCGTCGCGTCCGGCGACGAGGAGCTGAGCCGGCCCCGGGCGTTTCCCTGGACGATGGGCTGGCAGCCCTCCTTCAAGGCGGAGGGGCGCATCTATGCCAACTACATCCAGGCCTATTATCCCCGACGCAAGATCGTTGTGCTCTGGCAGAATGACCAGTTCGGGCGCGACCTGTTCAAGGGTATTGAGGAAGGACTGGGTGACCTCAACCGCTTCGTGGTCGTCGATATCGCCTTCGACATCGCCGACGAGCATCTCGACACGCATGTCTCGGTCCTGAAACAGTCCGGCGCGGAGGTGTTCGTCTTCGCCGGCGTGCCAAGCACCGCCGCCCGCGTCATCAAGCTGGCGGCCGGCTTCAACTGGCATCCGGTCATCATCCTGAACGATGCCGCCGCCTCGATCGCCAATGCGCTGACGCCGGCAGGAACGGAGAATTCGGCTGGCGTGATCTCGGCGGCCTTCCTCAAGGACCCGAGCGATCCGGCCTGGATCGACGATCCCGGCATGAAGGACTGGCTCGCCTTCATGGACAAGTACAACCATCCCGAAAGCCGCAACAACAGCGCCGCGCTGTACGGTTATGCGGCGGCGGAAGCCTTGGCGCAGGTGCTGAAGCAATGCGGCGACGACCTCTCCCGCGACAACGTCATGCGGCAGGCAGCATCGCTTCGGGATTTTCAGCCTTCGGTCGCGTTGCCCGGCATCAAGATGAACACCTCACCGGACAACTACCTGCCGATCAAGCAGATGCGGCTCGAACAGTTCGACGGCCGCTCCTGGCAGTCGTTCGGCGACGTGATCGAGACCGCGTTCACGGAAGGGCTGAAGCGCTGATCGCGCATCTCACGCCGGTTTGAGCGAGGCCAGCGCGTTTTCCAGGAGTGAGCGCACCCGCGCCGCATCGCTCGATTTCAGGACCGAGGGGTCGAGATAGAGCTCCAGGCCCGGAACCCGCTCGGTGATGACGCCGCCTTTTGCGGCGCCCCCATCGCTGAGCGCATCGACCGAATAGGGAATGACCTCGCGGCTGATGCCCTTCATGGTGATGGCCGGCAGCGCGTGCGCCGTGACGACGTCGCTGACCAGCGCGAAGGTCTCGTAGCTGAGCACGATGCCGCCGGGCTCGGCGATCGATTGCAGGCGCGCGGCGAGGTTCGCCTCGGCGCCGATGATCGTGTAGTCCATGCGATCGCTGCTGCCGAAATTGCCGACATTGCAATAGCCGGAATTGATGCCCATGCGCGACTTGAACGGCTGCTCGATGCCGGAGGCGCGCCATTTGGCATTGAGCTCGGCCAGCCGCTGCTGCATGCGCCAGGCCATCCGCAGGCAAGCCTGCGCATCGGCGCGGTCGCCCTTGGTCTCGGGATCGCCGAAGAAAATCAGCATGGCGTCCCCGATGAACTTGTCGATGGTTCCGCCATATTCATGCGCGATCGCCGACATCTCGGTGAAATATTCGTTGAGGAGCTGGGTCAGAAGCTCCGGCTGGAGCCGCTCGGCGGTCGCGGTGAAATTCTGGATGTCGGAGAAGAAGATGGTGAGCTTCTTGCGCTCGGTGTGGATGGTGACGTCCTTCTGCCCGCTGAAGATGCTCTTGTAGACTTGCGGCGGGATGTAGCGCGAGATCTTCATCGAGAGCGAGGCGAGGAAGTCGTTGGCGGATTCGAGCTCCTTGTTCATCGACTTGATGCGGTTGGCCTGGCGGCGCTGCATGGAGAGGAAGGAGAGCCCGCTGCCGGCCGCGATGAAGAGGTATGCGAGCAGGAATTTGAACGAGAAGATGTTGGCCGCGATCGGCTGTGCGATGATCACCTCCTGGATGCCTCTGACGTCGCCGACCTTCCAATCCTTTTTCGGGCTTTCGGGATGGCTGTTGTGGCAGCTCACGCAGGCCGGACCCATCGTCACGGGAGCCACCAGCCGGACCTTGTCGTTGAAGAGTGAAGTTTCCGTCTCGACGATTTTCTTCTCGGGGTCCGTGCGCAAGGCTTCCAGCGCATCCCTCTCGAACTTGTCGAGCTGGTGCGGCGCCCGGTTCTGGAACGGAAAGTCCGAGACGAAGCGGTAAGTGATGTTCTCCTGCTGGGCGCCGATCACGCGCCCGAGCTCAAGCGACAACGTCGCCGGGATCGGGATCGCACCCGGCACGGCTTCGTAATTGTGCACGACTTTGGTGGTGCCGTTGGGATTGGCCAGGATCCGCCCGACCACATTGGTGGCGTAGTAGCTGCGCACGCTCGTGATCACCGAATTGAGGTCGGCGGCCTGCCGGCGCAGCGCGGCCTTGCTGAGCTCGGTCAGGTCGAGCCACACCGCAAGCGGCAGGGCGAGCAAGAGGAAGGCGATCACCACGCCGGTCAAAATGCCGTTCTTGCGCTGCTCTTCGGAGATCGCCTGTTTCACTCTGTGGCTCCGTTGTGTGCGTTCTTGTCGCGATATCGGCGTCCGCGACGCAACATGCGGCGGCACAGAGCCCGTAAACGCAGGCCAGCGCAACCCCATTTTGTGGTGGTCGCGGCAGGCACCTTTTCGTTTCATGACGAATGCTTAAGATCGGCATCAGCCTGCATTGATTGATCCGGAGCCAGTGCCCATGACCGAAACCATCCGTATCAAGCGCTTTGTCGCGCGCCCCGTGATCGTGCCAATGAACCTGCCGCTTCAGACCTCGACCGGCGCGGTCGCGAAAGCGCCGCTCGTGCTGATCGACTGCGAGACCGACCAGGGCGTACGGGGCCACGCCTATCTGTTCTCGATCACGCCGGCCGCCTTGGGGCCATTGACCGCGATGGTCCGCGAGATGGCCGAGATGATCACCGGCGACGAGCTCTTGCCGTTCGAGATCGAGCGCAAGCTGACCCAGCGTTTCACGCTGCTTGGGCTCGCCGGCCTGCAATGCCTGGCGCAATCCGGCATCGACATGGCGGCTTGGGACGCGCTCGCCCGCACACATGGCCTGCCGCTAGCGCGCCAGCTCGGCGGCGCACCGAAGCCGGTCCGCGCCTACAACTCGAAGGGGCTCGGCATCATGCCCGCCGGTGCCGCCGTGGACGAGGCGCAAAAACTGCTCGCCGAAGGCTTTCATGCCGCAAAGATCCGCGTCGGCCGTCCTGATGCGCGGGAAGACCTCAACGTCGTGCGCGCGGTACGCAAGGCGGTTGGCGACCAGGTGACGCTGATGTGCGACTTCAACCAGGCACTCACCGTGGCGGAAGCCATTCGCCGCGGCGAAATGCTCGACGACGAGGGCCTGCTCTGGATCGAGGAGCCGATCCGGCATGACGACTATGCCGGCTGCGCGCGCGTCGCGGACGCGCTCCGCACCCCGATCCAGATCGGCGAGAATTTCGACGGTGCCTTTTCGATGCAATCCGCGCTTTCCGCGGAGGCCTGCGACTTCGTGATGCCTGACGTGCAGCGCATCGGCGGCGTCACCGGCTGGTTGCGCGCCGCCTCGCTTGCGCATGCCGCCGGCATCGAGACGTCGACGCACCTGTTCTCGGAGGTAAGCGCGCATCTGCTCTGCGTCACGCCGACGGCGCACTGGCTGGAATATGTCGACTGGGCCGACGCCGTGCTGGCGACGCGGCTGACCATCAAGGACGGCTTTGCCTTGCCGAGCGAGGACCCCGGCAACGGCATCGCGTGGGACGAAGCGGCCGTGAAGAAATACGTTTTGGTTTGATTGTCCGCTTAGTCTGCCTCTCCGCTATTAGGTCAATGGTGCTGCCCCAGGGACCCGAGTTCCGAAAGTTGCCAAGCGATCCTCTACTCACCATCGTGCGGCCATGCTTTGGTCAAAACTGCATTGAGTGCTTGGCAGGTCGCCGAAGCCGAGGAACTGCGACCGCCCTGTTTCGGGTGACATTGGACCGCGGGCCAGGTCCCGTCACCGCACTTTGAGGCGCCCACCGCAAAAGGCTTGTGATGGAAAGGGCAACGTTCGGCAGAGCCGGTAGCACTCGGAGTGCTGCATCTTATTTGGTCGAGCTATTACTGGTCGCCGCGATTTATCTTGGCCTTGCCGAGTCCGCGCTGCTACTACCCACGATAAACCCCACCGCCACACCGTTGTGGCCACCGACCGGGTTTGCGCTCGCACTGGTCCTGCTGCGCGGCTACCGGATTTGGCCGGCGATTTTGGTGGGGTCCGTTTCTCCTTATCTCATGACCGGCCGCTCGCTCTTGGAGTCTGGCTCCGTCGGGATCGGCCCTCTCCTCGCTGCGTTTGTCGGGACATGGCTGATTCGCCGCTGGTCGAATGGTCGCCAGACGTTCAGCTCCTCTTCCGGTATCGCAAGATTTACAATCATTTCCTTTGTGCCGACCACGGTGATGAGTTCAGCCATCGTCGTGGCAGGTTTCATTCTCGCCAACACATTGAATCCTTCCGATTCCGTCGTCACCTGGTTAACCTGGTGGCTTGCAGACGCGGTGGGGACCTTAGTAATTGCGCCGGTCGTCGTGCTTTGGGCGATGGAGCGCCTGCGTAGTTCTTCGAAGTGGAATCTGTTGGAATCGATCGCGGTATCTGCTCTCGTGAGCATCATCGGGATCATTGCTTACAGCCCGCTCGTCGGTAGCGACCTCATCAGCAGCGCCCTCAATGTGCCGCTGCCGTATCGGAGCTTTCTAGGCTTTCTGGTTTTGCTGCCCCTGATGTGGGCTGGTTTGCGCGGCAATCGATGCGGCGTGGCGACCGCTGCGCTCATTTTCCTCGGCATGGCCGTGTGGGGCTTCTCGGCGGGTAACGATCCGTTTCCGAAGACGGATCCGGAGGGATCGCTATTAGCGCTATTCGTGCTTTCGATCAGCGTATCAGTGCCGCCCCTTGCTTTGGCCGCAGCAATAGCGAAACGCCAAGACACTGAAGCCCATTTGCTTTCCCTTCAGCATCAACTGAGCCGTCAGATTGAGCGGAAAAGTTTGGCACTCGACAGCGTTAGACGCCACTTCCAAATTCTTATCGAAGGCGTTGTCGACTACGCCATTTTTGCCCTTGATAGAGAGGGGCACGTCACAAGTTGGAACAGCACCGCACAAAAGATCATCGGCTACGCCCCGGAAGAAATTATCGGCAAGCATTTTGGGATATTTTACCGACCGGATGAACGCCGCGCCGGCGCGCCAGCCCGCGCATTGGAGTCGGCTTTCCAAGAAGGCAAGCACGACGTTGAGGGTTGGCGGATCAGGAAAAACGGCACGCCGTTCTTCATTACCGGCTCGGTGTCAGCAAGTGTTGACGACGCAGGAAATCTGATCGGATTTATCAACATACTCCGGGATGCAACCGAGCGACGCGACGCGGAGGAAAAACTGTTTCAGGCGCGCGAACAGCTCGCGATGTCGCAGAAAATGGAGGCAATCGGCAAACTGACCGGCGGGATTGCACACGACTTCAACAATCTATTGATGATCATTGGAGGCAGTGCTCAGATCTTTGCTCGCCTGCTTGATCCGAAATTACCAAAAGCAATCGAAGCGATACAGAGCGCAGCCAAGCGCGGAGAGAGTCTCACGCGCCAATTGTTGACTTTCTCTCGTCATCAGCATCTTAGCCCGACGGTCGTTGATCTAAATGCTTCCATAAAGAACATGCGCACGATGATTGAGAGCTCATTGCGCGGGAACATTGTGTACAAGGAAAGCATTGGCGAGGGCGTTTCGCCGGTTAAGGTGGACCTCGCCGAATTGGAACTTGCGATTGTGAACATCGCCGTTAACGCTCGCGACGCAATGCCAAACGGCGGCACGTTCACATTGTCCTTGAACAGCGTGACCGTGGATCAGGAGATTGGCGACAGTCGACCGGGAGAGACCTTCTACGCGATAGCCTTTAGCGATACGGGTACTGGTATTCCGCCCAATCTTCTGTCCAAGATGTTTGATCCATTTTTCACAACCAAGGAGGTCGGCAAAGGAACCGGACTCGGCTTGTCCCAAGTTTATGGTTTTGCACACCAAGCCGGCGGCACGGTGGCGGCAGACAGCAAGGTCGGACGAGGAACGACGATTACAGTCTATTTGCCGTCGCGTGCAGACGAGCAAATCGCCGACAAGGAGCTCTCCGCTGCCAAAGCAAGATCACGTCATTCGCAGCGTCCGACTGTTCTCGTCGTCGACGACAGCGCTGATGTGGCGGATGTGACATCCTCACTGTTCGAGCATCTGGGCTATGAGACCATCTACCGAGATTCGGCCGAAACGGCATTAGAACTGCTCGAAGCCGGCACAAAGATCGATCTCGTCTTCAGCGATATCGTCATGCCGGGCACCATCGATGGCGTCGGACTCGCGAGAGAAATTCGGTCGCGTTATCCGAACTTACCTGTAGCCCTTACGACCGGATACAGCGACGCGGCAAAAGCAGTTCCCCCAAATCTAAGAATACTGCGTAAGCCGTTCGATACCGAGGCACTAAGAGAGTTTATCCAGGAGATTGCGTCGCCGAGATTAATGAAATCATCCGGCCTGTCTTTGGCGTCAAACACCGCTGACGCCTTGCGCAGAAGTTGACCCGCCGCGCCATTGAAGGCATTGCTCGGTAGTGCCTGCGCGGTGATTGAATGGCCTTCTGCGTTTACATGCGAATCCGATTCTGACCCATGGTCAGACTGATCACATCATGCGATGCCGGCATCGGGATCGCGCAAGACTGGCCAGCGCTGCCAATCGAGGTCCAACATGAGCGATCCAATCTTTCGCAGAAGCGACGGTATCTGGCTCAATGAGCCGGAACGATGGACTGCGCACGGCGACGGCCTGCAGATCGTCACCGATAACGCCACCGATTTCTGGCGGGAAACCCACTACGGCTTCAACCGCGACAGCGGGCATTTCCTGGGCTTTCCGACCGGCGCGGCGTTCACTGCCGAGCTGCGTGTGCAGGGCGACTTCCAGGCCCTCTACGACCAGGCGGGCATGATGGTCCGCATCGACGCGGAGCATTGGGTCAAGGCCGGGATCGAGTTTTCAGACGGCCGCGCCATGCTTGCGAGCGTGCTGACCGACGGGCGATCCGATTGGGCGACCGCGCCCTATGAGCAGGATGCCCGTGACTTCCGCCTGCGCGCGACCGTCGAGAACGGGGTCGTTCGCCTCCAGGTTTCGGCCGATGGCAAGCTTTGGCCACTGATGCGTCTGGCGCCGTTTCCCAGGGCGAACTCCTACCTGGTGGGACCGATGGCCTGCACGCCCGAGCGGTCCGGATTGAAGGTCGCTTTCTCGACTTTCCAGCTGACACCGCCGCTCGGCAAGGATCTCCACGATCTCAGCTGAAGGCTGGCCCATCGCGCCGAGAGCAGGATTTCGAAGTATGACTCCAGCCCGCTACGTACTCCTGGATCTCGACGGAACGCTGGTTGATTCGCAGCCGGGCATTTTCGCAAGCTGCGTAGCCACACTGCGCGCGCTCGGACACGATCCCGGCGCAGCGCTCGACATCAAGCGCGCCATCGGACCTCCGCTCGAAGAGATGCTACAAGCTTTGTTAAGGGCGCGCGGCGACGACCGGGTCGATCAAGCCGTGGTGGCCTATCGGCAGCATTACGGCGAAAGCGGCCTGCTCGGAAGCGAGCCTTATCCCGGAATCTGCTGCGCACTCCAGGACATGCGGCGAGCCGGATTGCGGCTCTACCTCGCTACATCGAAGCGTGAAGTCTTTGCCCGGCGCATCCTGGACAATCTGAAACTGGCAACGTACTTCGACGGCATCTACGGCTCGGTGCCCGGCGGCAGGCTGGATCATAAGCCTGAGCTCCTCGCCCATATCCTATCTGACCAGGATGTCGTCGCTTCGCACGGCCTGATGGTCGGCGATCGCAGGCATGACATCGTCGGGGCGCGCGCGGTCAATATGCGCTGTCTTGGCGTGCTTTGGGGATATGGCAGCCGGGACGAACTTGAAGCGGCCGGCGCCGACCGGTTGGTGGAACGGACATCTGATCTCGCGCGCACGATCTTATCGATGTTGAACGGGTCTACCCCACTCAGTGCGTTGCACGCAGCCGGTCTACGTGAATGAGGCGCTTAGCGCGGCGTTTGGGAGCGCTGGGACAATGCAGTCAATCAGTCCCCACTTCCGACATTGCGCGGCGGGCGCAACCCTGATGAATTGACCCAGCGCTCCATTTTAAACTTGGCTTCCAATTCCAGCGCCTTCCAAAGCAATTCATCGCGCTTCTTGCCCAACGGCAGCTTTTCCGCCGCCACGAACAACTCGGTGATCTCGGGAGGCAATTCCTGTGTTTCCTCAGCCATCACTCAACCCTGCCGGTGTGAGCTCTGATTTCAAAACGCAACCCCTACGTGCGACAAGTGTACCTTGTGCCATCGGTCTTTAGTACAGGGGAACGTAGACGAACATGGGCGATGATCGGTCCATGACGGGATGTACCGGCATCGCGCCAGAGCAGGCATCGCAGCCGGCGCTACCGCGTATCCACCCCCGTGATCCCCTTGCGCGCCGCCCTGTGCTCGATCCACATGCAGCGGCGGGCGGCTCGGCCTGAACGCGCAACGCCCGACGTCCCCTCGCCGGCCAGCAGCAGCGGCGCCATGTTCTCGCGCAGCGCGCGGCAGCGTTCGAGCTCGGCCTGCCAGTCGATGATTCGCGCCTCGGCGCCCGACGCGATCAGCACCAGCATCGCCATCGCAAGGCATATCGCCTTCGTTGATCGTTCGCCGACGCGCGTCGTGGAGATGACAAGTGCAGTTTGTGCCAGACCGTCGCGCACTGACGGAACACCCCGTATCATCGGACGAACACCCCGCGGCAGCCACATCAGATGCATTCCCTATCGGCTTCTACCATAATGTGTACGGGTGAGTCGGGGGAGCAGTCATGAGCGGGATTGGGGACGATGCCGAGCTGGAAAAAGTCCTGGAACGAGGAAGACATCAAGAAACTTAAGACGCTCGCAGGCACAATGCCCGTGACGATGATTGCAAAGGAGCTGGGTCGCACGACGGGAACGGTACTCGCAAAGGCCGTGGAGCAGAACATTTCCATCAGGCACCGGACGGACGAGGTGACGTCGGCCAACTAGTCCGCTACCGGCGCATTCGCCGATAACGGAAGTCGCAATGACCGGCGCCCTGCATGATGGTCTGCGTGCGCGTGAGGCTGATGTCGGGGCCGAACCCTTCCGCGGTCGCAAAGTCGGCAGTGCACACGAGGAGGAAGCCGAGCTCGGGCTCGCCAAGCGCCTTGTAGAACTCCGCATAAGCGCATCGCGTCACGTCGAAGGCGAACGCATCGTGTGACCGCTCGATGATTTCGAGCTCGAGCGCGTCGTCGCGGGCGTAGCTCCTGAACGCGGACGACACGGCCTTGCCGAGATCCGGCTCGTTCTTCGCCCGCCAGAACTCCTCGCCGTAGCGGCGATAGAGATCGCCGAGCGTGTTGCGCACCAGCGCGTTCGCTCGTGCTTCGCCCAATTCCAGCTGGAGCGCCTTCACGAGGGGGATCAGGACCTGGGCCTGGATTTTTGCCTGCTCAATGACGGAAACGCTCATGGCGGCCTCGCGTCCGAGATGAAGGAGAAGCGAGCGTAGCCCAGATGGAGCGCAGCGTAATCCGGGCTACGAAACCTATCCGGGCTGCGCGCAGGAACGCGCCATCAGCTGCGCAACAATCGCAGCGCGCGGCCCTTGTGGAGGGCGACGTGATCAGTCTTGTCGCTCCTGATCTCGTATTGCGGATCGTCCGGGCTCGCGTGATGGACGTAGCCCTTGCAGGTCACATCCTTTCGGTGCACCCGCAGGATGTGGCCGCGCACCCGGCCGGCCTCGGAATTCCAGCTCACGTGATCGCCCGTCTTGAAGGTTTTCGGCATGGTGAACCAATGCCGGTTGCCGTCGGCCTGTTCCAGCGGCCCCAGTCCGTCTGCGCTTTCGCTTCGCTCAAGCTGCGCCGGACACACTTCGCACTGATGGAATTGGCTTACCCCAAGGTAACATCGTGGCTTGCCGAGCCGTAGCTCGCGACAAAAGCCCGCCTCCGCCCGATGGGCTTCGGCGCGGCATCCTTCTCTCGCTTCGCGAGCGAAGGATGGTGGGCACGACAGGGATCGAACCTGTGACCCCTACCATGTCAAGGTAGTGCTCTCCCGCTGAGCTACGTGCCCTAGATGTCCAAAGTCGGGTGGGGTCCCTATAACGGCTCAGGGGAGCGCGCGCAAGGACGGAAGGCGGCCGATTTAGGCCGCCAGCATCTTGTTCACTTCGCTCACCAATTCCCGCAAATGGACCGGTTTGGACAGGACCTTGGCGTTCTTGGGGGCCTCCGAATCCGAGTTCAGCGCCACGGCAGCGAAGCCGGTGATGAACATGATCTTGATGTCGGGGTCGAGTTCCGATGCCCGGCGGGCGAGCTCGATGCCGTCCATCTCCGGCATCACGATGTCGGTCAGCAGCATCTCGAACGGCTCTTCCCGCAGCCGCTGATAGGCCGACATGCCATTGTCGTGGGAGGAGACCTGAAAGCCGGCGTTTTCCAGCGCCTTGACCAGGAAGCGGCGCATGTCGTTGTCATCTTCGGCGAGCAGGATTTTTGGCATGGCAGGAAACGTCGAATCCCCGGATACACACTACTAGAGTTCAGTAAGCCTGACAGAGGGTAAATTTCGGGTGAAAAATGCGCCCCTCGGCCGCACACAGTGCGCCCTTTGTGAACCGGAATGGGGCACGAATCAATCGAGCCCCTCATCCGCCATGCCTGCACGGTTAAGACACGTTCCAACGCCGCACCCGTACTTTTCACTTGGCAGAATGGTTGCGATTCCTGACAATGACCGCACATAAGAGCCTCGCTTTGCCGGCCTGTTCGAGTCCAATCCGGATTGTCGCGGATACAGAGGGACGAAACTGACCAAGATGACCCGGTTTGACGGCGACTTGTCGCCACCGTTCGAGATTATCGAGCCCACTGAGTGGCGGGCGCCGATCATCTTCAACTCGCCCCATTCCGGCTCGGTCTATCCGGACGATTTTTTGGCGGCCTCGCGCATCGACCTGCCGACGCTCCGCCGCTCGGAAGATTCCTTCATGGACGAGCTGATCGGGCATTTGAGCGCCCGCGGCTTTCCGGTCGTGCGCGTCAATTTCCCGCGCTCCTATGTCGACGTGAACAGAGAGCCCTATGAGCTCGACCCGCGGATGTTCTCGGGCCGGCTGCCGAGCTTTGCCAATACCCGCTCGATGCGGGTTGCGGGCGGGCTCGGCACCATCCCGCGCGTCGTCGGCGACGGCCAGGAGATCTATCGCGAGCGCATCGCGGTCGACGACGCGCTGGCGCGAATCGAGACGCTCTACAAGCCGTATCACCGCGCGCTGAGGCGGCTGATCAACAAGGTGCACCAGATGTTCGGCACCGTGGTGGTAGTCGACTGCCACTCCATGCCCTCGGTCGGCGTTTCCCGCGATGAGCCGCGCCGGCCCGACGTCGTAATCGGCGACCGCTACGGCACGAGCTGCACGCCGCTGCTTCCCGACCGGGTCGAGGAGACCCTGAGCGGGCTCGGCTATTCGGTCGGGCGCAACAAGCCCTATGCCGGCGGCTTCATCACCGAGCACTACGGCAACCCGGCGAGCGGCCTGCACGCGGTGCAGCTCGAGCTCAACCGCGCGATCTATATGGACGAGCGGCGGCGCGAGCGCGGCCCGCGCTTCGACCAGGTTGCAGCGGATTTCGCGATACTGTCGGACGTGCTCGCCACGACCATCCGGTTCGGCGATCTCGGCCCGTTCCAGGCCGCGGCCGAATAAGCGGCAGTCTTTCTCGTACCTGTCGCAGGTCGCGACGGCGGCCGCATCGACACGCGATCCGATTTTCGCTTCGCGTCGATGCGCGCATCGAAATGAAAACCATCGACACTGCACGCGGGCAAGAAAAAAGGGCCGCTTGTTATGAGCAAGCGGCCCAAGTCTAGGGAGGAAACGCCCAAGGAGGGCAGCGGTAACGCGAGGCGCTACCGCACCGCAATAATATGCGACTGCGCTGCACAAAGTGCAAGGGCTTTTGAGCCATTTCCCATGCAAAAAACACAGAGCTCCAATGCCCCCGCAGAAACCCGGATTCAGTTTCTTTAATAAGGAATTTCAATGGGTTGATTATCGTTTGCATACCAACGAGGCATGCCCGGAACTAAACTCTCAAACTCATGATCGATATTTGGTCAGCGGATGGCTCGACAGGAGGCGCCGGGGGACTGGATCCAAAATACCAGGGTGCAATTCAAGAGAGCGCTGCCCGAGCGTCTCGATTTGAGCTAGGCAATAGCCAGCATTCGTTTGGCTTTCGGGTTCAAGGGACAGGCCCTGTGACGGTGATCGATTTCTCAGCCTTCATTGGACGGCTTGCCACCGCGTCCGGCGAAACCATTTTGCCGTTCTTCCGCACCTCGCTGTCCATCGACGACAAGAGCAAGACCAAGGATTTCGACCCCGTCACCGAGGCCGACCGCGCCGCGGAGGCGGTGATGCGGCGGCTGATCAAGGCTAACTTCCCCCAGCACGGCATTGTCGGAGAGGAGTTCGGCAATGAGCGGGAGGACGCCGATTATGTGTGGGTGCTGGATCCGATCGACGGCACAAAGTCCTTCATCGGCGGCTTCCCGATCTGGGGCACGCTGATCGCGCTCTTGTACCGGGGCGCGCCGGTGTTCGGCATGATGCACCAGCCCTTCATCGGCGAGCGGTTTTCCGGCGACAACGGCTCGGCCAATTATAAAGGCCCCTCCGGCGAGCGTCGTCTGCAGGTCCGCCGCTGCGCCTCGCTTGCCGAAGCGACGACCTACACCACGAGCCCGCTTCTGATGAACGAGCGCGACCGCGCCATCTTCGGCCGCATCGAGAAGGGCGCGCGGCTGTCGCGCTATGGCGGCGACTGCTACTCCTATTGCATGCTGGCGGCCGGCCACGTCGACCTCGTGGTCGAGACCGAGTTGAAGCCTTACGACATTGCTGCGCTGATTCCGATCGTCACCGGTGCCGGCGGCATCGTCACGACCTGGGAAGGCAAGCCGGCTCAAGGCGGCGGCCGCATCATCGCCGCCGGTGATCCCCGCGTGCACGAAGAAGCGCTGAAACTCCTCAACCAATAACAAGCGAGCGGAGGGCTTGCATGACCGTCTCACGCAGGCTTCTCCTTGAATTGCTACTGGGTTTGCTGCTGCTCCTGCCGTCGCTGGCGATGGCCGGCGATTTCCCCGCCAAGCCGATCAAGCTGATCGTGCCGTTCCCGGCCGGCGGCCCCAACGACATCATCGCGCGCGTGATCGGCCAGCGCATGTCCGAGATAGCGGGCCAGCCGGTCTTGATCGACAATCGCGGCGGCCAGGGCGGCGTGCTCGGCACCGATGCGGTCGCAAAGGCCGCTCCCGACGGTTATACGATCGCGATCTCCAGCGCCGGGGCGCTCGCGATCAGCCCGAGCATGGAGAAGGTGGCCTATGATACGCTCGCCGATCTGACGCCGGTCACGCTGATCGCAACCGTGCCGGAGATGCTGGTCGTCGCAACCAACGTGCCGGCGAAAGACATGAGCGAGCTGGTCGCGCTCGCGAAGGCTCAAGCGGGCAAGCTCAACTTCGCGTCCTCAGGACCCGGCAGCCTGCCACATCTTGCCGGCGAATTGTTCAAGCTGACCGCAAAGATCGACATCGTGCACGTGCCCTATCGCGGAGCTGCGCCCGCGGTGAACGATCTCCTGGGCCAGCAGGTGCAAATGACCTTCCTCGATCTTCCCGTGCTGCTGCCGCAGATCAAAGCAGGCAGCCTCCGGCCGATCGCCGTCGGCTCGCCCGACCGCGCGCCGACCGCGCCCGATGTGCCGACCACCGCGGAAGCAGGCTTCCCGGCCCTACGCATCGAGAACTGGTACGGCATGGTGGCGCCGAAGGGTACGCCGAAAGAGATCGTCGACAAGCTGCACCGCCTCGCGACGCAAGCGATGACCGATGCGACTGTGAAGGAGAAGCTCGCCGCGCAAGGCGCGACGCTGATCGGCGATAGCCCCGAGCATTTTCGACAGTTCATCGCAGACGAGACTGCGAAATGGGCCAAGGTGATCAAGGACGCCGGCGTCGAGACGGCGAAGTGACTCTAATAAGCAAGCCGGCCGCGCAATTCGCCGAACGGGATCATCACATGGGTGCGAAACGCCTCGCGCCCCCGCAGCGTGCGGTACCAGCGCTCGACCGCCGGCAATGCGGGCCGCTCGATCTCGAGCTCGAAATAGCGGTAGAGCGACGTACCGGCCGTGATGTCGGCAAGCGATAGCTCCGCACCGAGCAGGAACGGCCGCTGTTCGAGGAGCCGGTCCAGCTTGGCAAAATGCTCCGCGCAGCGGGCAAGGGCCGTGCGGATCGCGGGCCAATTGCGCTGATCTTCGGGCGTGCGGAAGAACCCCCAGAATACGCCGGTCAGGAAATCAGGCTGGAGCGCCGTCTGCGACCAGTCCATCCAGCCGTCGACGCGCGCCCGCACAGCGTGATCCTCCGACCAAAAGCGCTCCGCTCCGTGGCGTGCCGCGAGATAGCGAAGGATCGCATGCGATTCCCAGACGATAGTCCCGCCATCATCGATGACCGGAACCCGGCCGTGGGGATTCATCGCCAGAAACTCCGGCGCATCGAGGCCGCCAAACGAGCCCCCGGCATCGATGTGCTCGTGGGCGAGACCGAGTTCGCCGATTAGCCACATCACCTTCTGCACATTGAACGAGCTGCGTCGTCCCCACACCTTCAACATCTAATCTCCGCTCCGAACTGCGGCGCGCAAGTACTCCACCAGTTGCTTGGCGGGGCGCGGCAATGCCTTGAAGCTTCGGGCGCAGATCGTCAACCTCCGATTGGCCCAGCCATCGCGGATTCGGATCGGCACGATCGGCATCGACCGCGCGCAGCGCTTCGCCGCAGTCTCCGGAACGACGGCGACCCCGACATCGGCGGCAACCATCTGGCAGATCGCGTCGAAATCGCGCAAGCGGGCCCGGACACGCAGACGCGCGCCGAGCTTCGCCGCATGCCGGGAAATATGAACCTGCAATGCGGTCGAGGCCGTGAGCCCGACGAAATCGCGATCCGTCACCTCCTGGAAATCGATCTGACGGCGACTACCGAGCTCGCTGCGCCGGGCGGCCACCAGGGTCAACCGGTCCTCGCTGAACAGAAATCGCTCGATGCTGTCGGGCAAAGCGTGCTCGGCCGCGAAGCCGAGATCGGCAGCGCCGCTCGCGATCGCGGTCGCGATATCGGCGCTCTCGCGCTCTTCGACGTCGACATTGATGTCGGGATGCTCGCGCAGGAAGGCCGCGAGCGCCCGCGGCAGGTGCTCGGACAGCCCCGATGTGTTGGCGAGCAACAGCACGCTCGCACGCACGCCACTGGCATAGGCGGCGAGATCGCCCTGGAGTGCCTCGACATTGTGGATGACGAGGCGCGCATGATCGAGCAGGCTTTCACCCGCGGCGGTCAACTCAACGCCGCGCCGGCCACGCTTCAAGAGTGCGACGCCGAACGCGTCCTCGAGGCCCTTGATCCTGGCGCTGGCCGAGGCCAGCGCCAGGTGCGAGCGCTCGGCGCCGCGGGTGATGCTGCGCTGATCCGCCACCGCGATGAAGAGCTGGAGGTCGACAAGGTCGAATCGCACGGGCATCTCCTTCAGCCTTCGCGTTGAACGAAGGCTAACTCCGTAACCTCCAGATTGTGTCTTCCCGGCCGATTGGTCAATCTGCCGGCATGATCGACCCGCTTATCGTTCTGATTGCCGCCGTCTTCCTGCTCGCTGGATTCGTCAAGGGCGTGATCGGGCTCGGCCTGCCGACCGTGTCGATGGGCCTGCTCGCGGTGACCATGGCGCCCGGCCGGGCAATTGCCATTGTCATCGTGCCGGCAATCATCACCAACATCTGGCAGACCTTCGTCGGCCCTTATTTGCTCGACATCCTCAGACGGCTGTGGCCGCTGATGCTCGGCACCGTAATCGGAAGCTGGCTCAATGCCGGCGCGCTGACCGGCCCCTATTCGCGCTACGGCACGGTGGTGCTCGGCCTGCTCCTCGTGATCTATGCGATCATCGGGCTGAACAAGTTCCAGTTTCGTGTCGCGCCGAGGAACGAGAAATGGGTCGGCGGAGCGGTGGGCGTCGTCACCGGCGTGATCTCGGCCTCGACTGGCGTGCAGGTGATTCCATCGATGCCGTTCATGCAGGCGATCGGGATGGAGAAGGACGAGCTGGTGCAGGCGCTCGGCGTGTTCTTCACGGTGGCAACGCTCGCGCTCGCCTTCAACCTCACCGCGGGCGGGCTGCTGACGTCGGCCAACGCCGTGCCAGGCATCGTCGCCATGGCCTGCGCCTTTGCCGGCATGTTCATCGGCCAGTCGCTGCGCTCGAAGATGCCGGCCGAGACATTTCGCCGCTGGTTCTTGATCGCGATGATCCTGCTCGGCCTCTACCTCATCGGTAGCGCGCTTGCGAAGGAGTTTGCCTGATTCTCAGTAGAGCATCTCCGCGCAAACGCGTACCGCGTTTGTCGCGAGGGAAAGCCGCTGGTTTCGGATGATGCTCTAACGGGCTTCCAGCATCGCGACGCGGAAGCCGAGATAGACGAAGAGCCCACCGAGCGACCGGTTGATCCATGCGATGACGCCTTCGGACTGCCGCAGCCGGTGCGCCGCTCGCGCTGCGAACGCCGCCACGAACAGGCACCACAGCGTGCCCGTGCAGATGAAGATCAGGCCAAGTGTCAGGAAGGCGAGTGGCTTTTGCGGGGCATCGGCTGCGACGAATTGCGGCAGGAAGGCCAGGAAGAACAGCGCGACCTTGGGATTGAGCGCGTTGGTGAAGACGCCCTGGAGGAAAACCCGCCGGAGCGGCGTCCGCCCATCTTCGCGCGTCAGGGACCCCGCGAGCACCGGCCGCGACCACAGCATCTGCAAGCCGGTCAGCACGAGATAGGCCGCACCAACCAGCTTTACAATCGAGAATGCGGTGGACGAAGCCATCAAGAGCGCCGAGAGACCGATTGCCGCGCCCGTGACGTGGAATAAGCAGCCGCAACTGATGCCGAGCGTAGCCAACGCACCGGCGCGCCAGCCCAATTGCATGCTGCGCCCGATGACGTAGACGGTATCCGGTCCCGGCGTGATGTTGAGCAGCACGCCGGAGAGAACGAAGAGCAAGAGTTCGTGAATGCCGAGCATGTCTCGCGTCCCTCACCGCCACCCCAAGCGGCTGGCTTAGTTGGTTCGCCGAGCTGCGTCCACCACCGGATTTGCGTAGGATTTGCGACGAAATTGCAATGCGGATCACACTTCCGCTTGCCTGCGCGTGCTCTATAAGGGTTAGGTTCTGGAAATGCACGGATTCGCGGAAGACGGCCACGCCGGTGGCTGGTGCCCGATCCCTTGGAGCCCGCGACGATATGGAAAGACGCCTGGCCGCCATCGTCTGCGCCGACGTCGCTGGCTATTCGCGCATGATGGGCACCGACGAGGCCGGCACCCATGCCGCCTTCAAGGCCCACCGCAGCGCGATCCATCCCATCATCCTCAATCATGGCGGCCGCGTCGTGAAGAACACCGGCGACGGCTTCCTGCTCGAATTCCCCAGCATCGTCGGCGCCACTGAGGCCGCGATCGCGATGCAGATGCTGATGGCGGAGCGCAACGACCACCTGCCCGCCGACCGCGCCATGCAGTTCCGGCTCGGGATCCACATGGGCGACGTGATCGCAGACGAGGACGAGGTGTTTGGCGACGACGTCAACATCGCCGTCCGCCTCGAATCCGTGGCAAGCCCAGGGGGCTTCGCGATCTCGGCCAAGGCCTATGGCGAAGCAGGCCGGCACCTCAACGTGCCACTGGCCAATGCCGGCACGCACCGCTTCAAGAACATCAAGGAGCCGGTCGGCGTCTTCACCTGGACGCCGGACGGGACGTCCGCGCAGGCGATGCAGACCAAAGAGGTCTCCGCACTGCCGCAGCAATATCGCACCGCGATCGTGGGCGTGCTGCCCTTTGCCAATTTGAGCGACGCCGGCGACGAATATTTCTCCGACGGCCTCACCGAGGATCTGATCCACGCGCTTGCCCTGCAATCCTTCTATCGCGTCCTCAGCCGCAATTCGACCTTCGCGTTCAAAGGCAAGAACATCTCGACGCGCCTGATCGCGCGGGAGATCGACGCGACCTACTTGATTCAGGGTTCGGTGCGGCGCGGCGGCAGCAAGATCCGCGTCACGGCCGAGCTGATCGCGCCGGAGACCGGCGAGCAGCTCTGGACCGGCCGCTACGACCGCGACATCGGCGACCTCTTCGCCATGCAGGACGAGATCACGACCAGCCTGTCGGCTGCGATCGCGACCGAGATCTTCCGCGCGGAAGCCTCCGCCCCGGCGCGCCAGACCAACGACGTGACCGCCTGGGACCGCTTCCTGAAGGGGCTGTCACATTACTACCGGCAGACCAAGGAGGACTTCGACACGGCCATCGCGCTGTTCAAGGAGGCGATCTCGCTCGATCCCAAGCTGTCGATCGCGCACGCCTATCTCGCGACGATCCAGCTCCAGAGCATCCAGTTCGGCTGGGTCAAGGGCTCGCGCGAGATGTGGGTCGCGGCGATGTATCTGGCTGAGACCAGCGTCCGGCTCGACCCGCGCTCCTCCTTCGCATTCTCGATCCTGTCCTGGGTCCATGCACAGGACGGGCATTATGAGGCTGCGATGGACGCTGCCAAGCGCGCGGTCACGCTCAATCCCTACGACATGGGTGCACGCGGCGTGCTCGGCATCTGCCACTTCGTCATCGGCGAGCATCGCCAGGCGATCGAGCTGTTCTCGATGGCGGCGCAGCGCGGCAACAGCGATCCGCGCTATCAATGGGCGGCGCTGAACGCATTCAGCCATTACATGCTGGGCCAATATGACGCGACGTTGTCGTGGGCCCGGGAGCAGCTCTACATCAATCCGAACCACATGCAGGCGCTCGCGATCCGAGCCGCGGCACTGGCGCAGCTCGGACGGACCGAGGAAGCCACTGAGGCTGCCGAGGTGCTGATGAGCAACTACCCGAGCCTGACAGTCGAACGGCATCTGAGGAATTTTCACTGGAAGCAGGCTCCGGACCTCGCCCATTACCGCGAAGGGCTCCTGAAAGCGGGCGTCCCGCTCGTCAAGCTCAGCCTCGTCCAGAGCGACGTCAAACGCGCCGCAGATTCCTGAAGGGCAGGCCACCCTCCCTCTGCAGTTCTTCGACCTCCCGCCTGCTCTTGTTGACACGACAGTGAATTCAGACACACTTCGTCACACGCTGAAGTAGTATAGCGTGCTGTCGGTTTGTTAGGACTTTGCGCGCTCTATCGGCGCGTTGCTTTTCACGATTCGTTGTTTTCAGGATTTGGGCCATGGATGACTCCGCTTCGAAGCCCCCCTTCGACCCCTCGATCCAGGTCTCGCCGAACAATCCCTGTCCGTTCCTGCGCGGCCTCGTCGGCGAAGGCTTCGTCGACGGCGGGACTGTGCCGCTCATCCCGCTGTCGCAGACCGTTGCGAATGCGAGCGGCGAAACGGGGCTGAAGAAGGTCTCGGCCCGCATCCAGGTCCGCGGGGTGGCACTCATGGCCAACGGCTTCCGCCACATCCTGAAGAGCATCTGGTCGGGCGCGCAGCTCGACGCGCTGCGTGGTAGCCCGCTGGACAAGCTCGGCGCCGGCTCGCGCATCCTCAGCGTCGACGGCAAGGTCAACGAGGATGAGATCACACGGCTTGAGAGCTTCGGCCGTACCTACACCGATCCCGACGGCGGCAATACCGAGCGAGGTCTCAACGCGTCGGAAATCAAAACCTTCATGCGCGACAACCTCAAGCGCGCCGGCAGCGCCGCACGCTGGTACTACCCCCTGTTGATGAAGTTCGAATGGCCCATCCTCCTGAAGATCATGGGTAAGGGCAAGGGCGAGGACCGCTATCTCAGCGTGGACGACGTGCGCACGCTGTTCAACGAGCGCAAATTTCCGAACCGGATCAACCAGCGCATCCTGACGCAGCCGCTGCTGTCGGCCTGCCAGCTCAGGTTTCGCTGGGCGTTCGCGCTCGGAGCGCTCATCGCTGCGCTCGGCCTCGCCGGCTTCGTCGCGGTCGCCGAATTCCCCAACCAGGTCCGCGCCATGCTGCCGCAGAAGGGAGTACTCGCGCAGCTTCTGCCGCCGCCCTTGCCCACGCTCCCGGAGACGACGGCAGCCTATTGGCTCGAGCAAAACTGGTCGCTGAAGGACCGGCACTGGTTCCACCACGCCAGCCAGGGCACCGCGACGTTTCCGGTGCCTTATACCTGGTTCATGGCACTCGAGCAGCCGCGACTCCATCTGTTCTCGCGGCCGGGCATGATGAAGGACAGCGCCTATCTCGAGCGCTTCGGCTTCATCCCCAGTCCGCAGTCGATCCAGACCGACGTGACAACGCTGCGCCGCTTCGGTTACGCCAATGTGTATGAGACGACGCAGGTGGCGGACTGGTCGACCAGATGGACGCCGGCGGAGAACGTCGACGGCCTGCCGGTCGGCTTTGCACGGATGACCGGTGTCGTCGATCCTGCGACGGGCCGTCGCGAAGAGGACAAGATCGGGCTGACCTGCGCGGCCTGCCATACAGGCCAGATCCACTACAAAGGCGTGGACGTGCGCTTCGATGGCGGCCCGGCCATGACCGATTTGAAGAAGCTCGAGCTCTCCACCGGCCTGTCGATCGCCTACACCCTGTACGTCCCGTTCCGCTTCCAGCGCTTTGCCGATCGCGTGCTCGGGCCCGAAGCCAGCAAGGCGGAGCGCGACGCGCTCAAGCAGAAGCTCAGCGCAATCGGCAAGTTTCTGATCGATTGGCAGAACAAGTACAACGACACGATCGAGCACAAGCTGACCTGGGACAAGAAGAAGCAGCAGGACACCGAGGAAGGGTTCGGCCGTCTCGACGCGCTCAATCGCATCGGCAACCAGGTTTTCTCGCAGGATCTCGCGTTGAGCGGGGTCAGCGGCTTCGAGAAGAATCTGCACGCCCAGGACGCGCCCGTCAGCTATCCCGCGATCTGGACCGTACCGTGGTTCAAATTCGCCCAATACGACGCCTCGATCGAGCAGCCGCTGATCCGCAATGCCGGCGAAGCCCTCGGCGTGACGGCGCTGCTCAATCTATCCGATGCCTATCCGGAGGACACGCTTTGGCGGTCCTCGGCTCACATCAAGACCCTCGGCTGGATCGAGGACCTGCTCAGGGGCCCCGATCCATTCAAGCCATCCGATCCCTCTGGCGGCCCGAGATTCGGAGGCCTTCTGGCACCGAAATGGCCCTCGCAGATTCTCGGCGATGCATGGCGGCTCGATCAGAAGAAGATCGACAATGGCCGCAAGATCTACGCCGAGATGTGCTCCGGATGCCACCTGCCAGCCGCCGACACCCCGGCCTTCTGGTCCTCGGGGCATTGGGAGGCAAGCGGCGACAGCAAGGTGCTGAACGCGGTGACGATTCCCCTCGACGAAATCAAGACGGATCCCGAACAGTCCCTCGTGCTCACCAACAGGATTGTCGATGTGCCCGGCTTCCTGAAGGTCAATACGGCCGACCTCAAGACGTGGTGGCAATGCGACATCCCGACCGCGAGCTCGCCGACCGAGATGGTGTATGCGCTCGGCCTCATGACGGTGGTCGACCTCGTCGCCCGCAAGTGGATGGACGACGACAAGACCCCGGAAGCCGAGCGGGCGAAATTGTGGAATCTCGCGCGCAAGAATTGTCTCAATCCGGCGCCCGGGCCACGCTATCGCGCGCGGCCGCTCAACGGCATCTGGGCGACGGCGCCTTATCTGCATAACGGTTCGGTGCCTTCGCTGTATTGGCTGCTGAAGCCGCAAGGCGAGCGCCCGACGAAGTTCTGCATGGGCCGCCGCGACTATGATCCCGTGACCGTCGGTTTTGCGGTCACCGCCGACGAGCGCTGCGAGACGGGCGAAACGCAATTCTCGGCGGGGTCGGAGAAGGATCCTATCCAGGGCAACAGCGTGCTCGGCCATTCCTTCGAGCTCAAGGAAGGCGAACCGAAGCGCCCCGGCGTGATCGGCCGTATATTCAAGAACGACGAAGAGCGCTTCGATTTGATCGAATATCTGAAGACGCTGTAGTTCGCTCTCTCACAGGCGTTCCGCCCTTACCTTGAGGAGCCCGCCGGAAGGGGCGTCTCGAGGGATGACACAATAATGTCAGAAGTGCCCGCTGGTCACCCAAACAACGGCGTGCCGGGCACAAAGGCATCAAAAGCTGCCCAGAACTGGGCGCGGTAGCGGTCCTGCTCCTGGAGGATCTCGTGCTTGGCGCCGGCGATCACGAGGTGTGAGCCGGCACGCAAGTGATACGCGAACTCCTCGATTGCAGCGGTCGAGACGATGGTGTCGTTGGAGGCCGCCAGCATCAGGATCGGCTGGCGGATTTCGGACGGATAGGACATGCCCTTGAAGGTGTGCATGGCGCGGAACGCGGTGTCGGCCCACGCGACCGTCGGCGAGGCGAGGCCGAGCGTCGGATCCTCCTCGAGGATGGCGACATTGCGCGCATAGCGCACGGGATCGCTGGTCAGCGGATTGTTGATGAAGGGATCCATGCCGGTGAGACGATCGCTTCCGCCGGGAACGTAGCGGCCACCCTGGCCCAACAGCCGCGACGTCATGAGCAGCGCGCGCGCCGGAAATGACGTGGAGCGGCCCGGCAAATCGATCATCGGCGCCGACAGCACCATGCGATCGAACCAGCGTTTGCCGGCATGCGCGATCCGCAACATCACCGCGCCGCCCATGGAATGGGCGAGCGCGAAGAAAGGCGGCGGGCAATCCGGCAGCACGACCTGCTGCACGAACGTCTCGACGTCGATCTCGTAGTCGGAAAAAGCGCGCACGTGGCCCTTGCGCGGATCGCGCAGCCGGCGCGCGGAATGACCCTGCCCGCGCCAATCGATCATCGCCACCGCAAAGCCGCGGTCCCGCAGGTCGCGCACCGTCTCAAAGTATTTCTCGATGGATTCGCTGCGGCCCGTGAAGACGCAGACCGTGCCCTTGCGGCCTGCCGGCGGCGCCCAGCGCGCAAAGCGCAGCTCGGCACCGTCGGGCGTCTTGAGGGTGCCGCTGACGACGTTTTCGGGAACGGGATTGGCGGGAATCGAGACCAGCGTCATGGACAGGAAATGCTGAAATTCAAGGGACGGCAGCGCCGAAAAGGCGTTGCTATCGCCCTCTTGAACGCTGTTTCATCCCACCCATATCATTTTCGTGCAGGCCGCTACCAGTGCTTCGGGAACCCGAGCATCAGGCTGCACACAGACTAAAGCCCGGCCCGATTGGCGGGCGGGTTACCAGATCAGTCGCTCAATGGAGGACTAACCATGCGTACCTACGACCTTACTCCCTTTTACCGTTCCACCGTCGGTTTCGACCGTCTCTTCAACCTGCTCGACCAGACGACCTCGGACGGCAGCCCCGGCTATCCCCCCTACAACATCGAGCGCACCGGCGAGAACGCCTACCGCATCACCGTTGCGGTCTCCGGCTTCTCCAAGGACGAACTTTCCATCGTCGCGAAGGAAAACACGCTGACGATCAAGGGCGAGAAAGTCGCCAATGAGAACAGCAAGTCCGAAGTGCTCTATCGCGGCATTGCCGCACGCGCCTTCGAGCGCGCATTCCAGCTTGCCGATTTCGTGCAGGTGAAGAACGCCTCGCTCGAGAACGGCCTGCTCCATGTCGACCTCGTGCGCGAAATCCCCGAGGCCAAGAAGCCGCGCCAGATCGCCATCAACACCAATGCGCAGGCCACGCAGGTGATCGAGGGCGAGAAGGCCGCCGCCTGAGGCGTTCATCACATTCGACTTTCAAGTTGCGAAAACGCCCCGGTGCCCCGGGGCGTTTTTGTTTGTCTTTTCTGCACTGCATCACAGAGCGGTGAAGAGACGTAACGAGGCTGCAGCGCGATCCGTCCTTCCCGGCATCGGACCAAGACAGACGGAGAATGGACATGAAAGTCTGGCGCACCCTGTTCGTCGCAGCGAGCCTGCTGGCCGCGCCCATCACCCTTGCCCACGCGCAATCGACGGCCCCGGTGAAGGCGAAGAATGTCGTGCTGGTGCATGGCGCCTGGGCTGATGGTTCGAGCTGGTCCGAGGTCATCCCGATCCTGCAGGCGGCAGGATTGCATGTCACGGCCGTGCAAAACCCGCTTACGTCGCTCTCCGAATCCGTCGAGGCCACCAAGCGCGCGCTGGCCGAACAGGACGGCCCGACCGTGCTGGTTGCGCATTCCTGGGGCGGCACCGTCATCAGCCAGGTCGGCACCGATCCGAAGGTTACCGGTCTCGTCTACATCGCCGCGCGAGCGCCAGATGCGAACGAGGATTTCGTGGCGCTGTCAAAGCAATTCCCGACCGGCCCGGTGCGCGCCGGCATCGTCGAGCGCGACGGCTTCACGAAGCTCTCAGAGGACGCATTCTTGAAGTATTTCGCCAACGGCGTCGCGCCGGAGAAGGCCAAGGAGCTCTACGCCGTGCAGTGGCCGACCGCGGCCTCGATCTTCGCCGGCCGCACGACGGAGGCGGCCTGGCATGCGAAGCCGAGCTGGTATGCGGTGTCGAACAACGACGACACCATCAATCCCGACCTCGAGCGCTTCCTCGCCAAGCGGATGAACGCAACGACGGTCGAACTCGATGCGGGCCACTTGTCACTGGTGTCGCATCCGAAGGACGTGGCGAAGCTGATCCTGCAGGCGGCAGGCTATGGACCGAGTTGAGGCTGCCTGACTTCAACGCGAAAAATGCTCCGGACAACCGGAGCGTTTTTGTTTCGCACCGCCTCTCCTGCAGTCGTCGTGGCGAACGCCAACCCCCCGCGCGAGCGCTTGCGCTCGTCGCGGTTTCCCCAGGGGGAGTTCGGCGAATACTCGTCGTCCGGCGCGCGCAATCGATAGACCTCGCGGTATGGGTTCTGGCTTTCGCCAGGACGACACCGTTGGTGGGATGCGCGCCGTCGCTACCAACGCGCCTCACGCCGTTATTCGAGCCCCTGCGCGGCCGGCATGCCCTGCGTCGGCAGGATGGTCGGGGCGGGCTTGGTCTGGCCGACGGTCGGCGCGCTTGCTTGCGGCGCGGCCTCGCTGGGCTTGGCCTGCGCGGCTGCAGCCTGCTGCGAGGCTTCGGCCCGAGCCTGCTGTGGCGCGGCCTCGGATGCTGCCGGCCTGGCGGCGGCCACGGGCGCCTCGCCGCGCGACGGGGCCGACTTTGGAATCGGGACGGTGCGGCTTGCGACATGCGGGATCGGAGCCGGCGGCCTCGGCGCGGCGCTGCGGATCACGGTCGGCGGCGGCAGAGCGCCATGTGGGCCGTAAGGGATTACCGCACCTTCCTCATAGGCCGGCCCCATGCCGAAGCCAGGACCGAAGGCCGGCACGAAGCGCAAAATCCGCCCGTCACGGGCGTCGATCACGAGCCGGCCGTCGTCGCCGCGGCGGTCGACCACCGCGATGGTGTAGACGACCCCACGCAGACGCGGGATGCCGAGCGGCGAAAAGCCGTTTTCGCGCAGCACGGCATAGACCTCGGTTGCCGGCAGCAGCGCAGGCGCAGGCGCGCGCTCATACTCGTAGCCGTATCCATAGGGACGCGGCGGCGGTGCCTCCGGCGGACCATAGGGGCCGTCGAAATCCGAGACCGCCGTGGTGGGCCCGCGCAGCCCTCCATTCGCCAGCCCCTGCGCGTCGGCAGCAGATACCGCCAGCACACATGCGGCGGCAGCCACCCATCCTGTGAACAACTTCATGGTCGATACGCTCCTGTCGGGCCCCCCGGACGGCATGCGCTCTTTCGGCTGTAGGCCATGGCGCGCCTTTCGAAGGGCTGATCCGAAGCTTCCCCCGGGATTCCGACCGACTCAGGGCCGGATCGCGGCGCGTTTGCCTCAAATCCGGGGCGGACCCGATGCGGGAAAGCGCGTGATTGACACCTTGGGAATCGGGACTTTTGCGTGCTTGTGTGCTAGACAAAATTTTGGCAAGGTGATGGTTAGGACAGGAAACCTGTCTCAATTTTCTTGTAATCCCGGCACAGGGATTGCAACGAAAAACGGCGCTCTCGAGCGCCAGGAAGCTGCAGGCTAAAGCCGTTCTCGGGGACGTGGAACGCCCAGGCCTGAATTTAAGAAAATGCGGCTCGCAACGGACGAGCGGTGGCCCAAAGAGCGGGTGCCGCGGAACGCCCAAGGTGCGCCGAAGATGGCGGTGAGGCAGCTTGCCGCATGGAGAGGACAGGAACAATGAACGGGTCGCAATTCGAGCGCGCAAACATCGTGGCAGAAGAACTGTCGGCGACGGTCGCCTCGAAAACCGCCGATCGCGAGCACACGTTCCGCCCGCCCGCCGAAGGTCTGTACGATCTCGGCATGGAAAAGGATTCCTGCGGCGTCGGCTTTATCGCCAACATCAAGGGCAAGAAGTCGCACGAGATCGTTTCGGACGCGCTCAACATCCTCTGCAACCTCGAACATCGCGGCGCGGTCGGCGCCGACCCGCGCGCCGGTGACGGCGCCGGCATCCTGGTGCAGATCCCGCACGCCTTCTTCGCACGCAAGACCAAGGAGCTCGGCTTCTCGCTGCCCAAGCCCGGCGAGTACGCCATCGGCGCCCTGTTCATGCCGCGCGACACCGCCTGGCGCAACGTCATCAAGAGCATCATCGCCGATCAGATCAAGGCCGAAGGCCTCAAGCTGCTCGGCTGGCGCGACGTGCCGACCGACAACTCCTCACTCGGCGTCACCGTGAAGCCGACCGAGCCGAACCACATGCAGGTGTTCATCGGCCGCAACGGCGCCGCCAAGACCGACGAGGAGTTCGAGCGGAAGCTCTACATCCTGCGCAAGTCGATCTCGCAGGCGATCTACCAGCGCCGTGAGCGGGGACTAGCAGGCTATTACCCCTGCTCGATGTCCTGCCGCACCGTGATCTACAAGGGCATGTTCCTCGCCGACCAGCTCGGCAAGTACTATCCCGACCTGCACGAGAAGGACTTCGAGAGCGCGCTCGCGCTCGTGCATCAGCGCTTCTCGACCAACACCTTCCCGACCTGGTCGCTGGCGCATCCCTACCGGATGATCGCGCATAACGGCGAGATCAACACGCTGCGCGGCAACGTCAACTGGATGGCGGCGCGTCAGGCGTCCGTGAGTTCCGAGCTCTACGGCAAGGACATCAGCCGACTCTGGCCGATCTCCTATGAAGGGCAGAGCGACACCGCCTGCTTCGACAACGCGCTCGAATTCCTGGTGCAGGGCGGCTACTCGCTGCCGCACGCGGTCATGATGATGATTCCGGAGGCATGGGCCGGCAATCCCCTGATGGATGAGAAGCGCCGCGCGTTCTACGAATATCACGCCGCCCTGATGGAGCCGTGGGACGGTCCGGCCGCGATCGCCTTCACCGACGGCCGCCAGATCGGCGCCACGCTCGACCGCAACGGCCTGCGGCCCGCGCGCTATCTCGTGACCAAGGACGACCGCATCGTGATGGCGTCCGAAATGGGCGTGCTCAAGATTCCGGAGGACCAGATCGTCACCAAGTGGCGCCTCCAGCCGGGCAAGATGCTGCTCGTCGACCTCGAGCAGGGCCGCCTCATTCCCGACGACGAGATCAAGGCCGAGCTTGCCAAGAGCCATCCCTACAAGGAGTGGCTCGACCGCACACAGATCGTGCTGGAGGAACTGCCGAAGGCACCGACCACCGGCGTGCGCTCGAACCTGTCGCTGCTCGATCGGCAGCAGGCGTTCGGCTACAGCCAGGAAGACATCAGCATCCTGATGACGCCGATGGCCTCGACCGGCGAGGAAGCCACGGGCTCGATGGGCAACGATACGCCGGTCTCGGCGTTGTCGGCCAAGCCCAAGCCGCTGTTCACCTACTTCAAGCAGAATTTTGCGCAGGTCACCAACCCGCCGATCGACCCGATTCGCGAGGAGCTGGTGATGAGCCTGGTCTCGATCATCGGACCGCGGCCGAACCTGTTCGACCTGCAAGGCCTCGCCACCACCAAGCGCCTCGAAGTGCGCCAACCGATCCTGACCGATGCGGATCTCGAAAAGATCCGCTCCATCGCCGATCTCGGCGATTCCCACTTCAGGTCGCGCACGCTCGACACCACCTTCCACGCCGGCCTCGGCGCGGCCGGCATGGACCAGGTGCTCGACGAACTCTGCGCGCGTGCGGAAGCCGCGGTGCGCGAAGGCGTCAACATCATCATCCTGTCCGACCGCATGGTCGGCACCGATCGCGTACCGATCCCCTCGCTGCTGGCCTGCGCCGCCGTGCATCATCATCTGATCCGCACCGGTCTGCGTACCTCGGTGGGCCTCGTCGTCGAGTCGGGCGAGCCGCGCGAAGTGCATCACTTCGCCTGCCTTGCCGGCTACGGCGCGGAAGCGATCAATCCCTACCTCGCGTTCGAGACGATCATCGCGATGAAGGAGCGCCTCCCCGGCTCGCTCGACGACTACGAGATCGTCAAGCGCTACATCAAGTCGATCGGCAAGGGCCTTCTCAAGGTGATGTCCAAGATGGGCATCTCGACCTACCAGTCCTATTGCGGCGCGCAGATCTTCGATGCGGTCGGCCTCAAGGCGGACTTCGTGTCCAAGTTCTTCGCCGGCACCCACACGCGCATCGAGGGCGTGGGTCTCGCCGAGATCGCCGAAGAGGCCGTGCGCCGTCACGCCGACGCGTTCGGTGAAGCACTGGTCTACAAGACGGCGCTCGATGTCGGCGGCGAATATGCCTATCGCACCCGCGGCGAGGACCATGCGTGGACGGCCGAGTCGGTGTCGCTGCTCCAGCACGCCGCTCGCGGCAATTCGCAGGAGCGCTATCGCGCCTTCGCGAAGATCCTCAACGAGCAGTCCGAGCGTCTGTTGACGCTGCGCGGCCTGTTCCGGATCAAGAGCGCGGAGGAAGAGAAGCGCAAGCCCGTGCCGCTCGACCAGGTCGAGCCGGCCAAGGACATCGTCAGGCGTTTCGCCACCGGTGCAATGTCGTTCGGCTCGATCTCACGTGAGGCGCACACGACGCTCGCGATCGCCATGAACCGGATCGGCGGCAAGTCGAACACCGGCGAAGGCGGCGAGGAAGCCGACCGCTTCAAGCCGCTGCCGAACGGCGACAGCATGCGCTCGGCGATCAAGCAGGTCGCCTCGGGGCGTTTCGGCGTGACGACGGAATATCTCGTCAACTCCGACATGATGCAGATCAAGATGGCGCAGGGCGCCAAGCCCGGCGAAGGCGGACAGTTGCCCGGCCACAAGGTCGACGCGACGATCGCCAAGGTCCGGCATTCGACGCCGGGCGTCGGCCTGATCTCGCCGCCGCCGCACCATGACATCTACTCGATCGAGGATTTGGCGCAGCTCATCTACGACCTCAAGAACGTCAATCCGACGGGCGACGTCTCGGTCAAGCTCGTCTCCGAAATCGGCGTCGGCACGGTGGCCGCCGGCGTTGCCAAGGCGCGCGCCGACCATGTCACCATCGCCGGCTTCGAGGGCGGCACTGGTGCATCGCCGCTGACCTCGATCAAGCACGCCGGCTCGCCCTGGGAGATCGGCCTCGCTGAAACCCATCAGACGCTGGTGCGCGAACGGCTGCGCAGCCGCATCGCGGTCCAGGTCGACGGCGGCTTCCGCACCGGGCGCGACGTCGTGATCGGTGCACTGCTCGGGGCCGACGAGTTCGGTTTTGCGACTGCACCGCTGATCGCGGCTGGCTGCATCATGATGCGCAAATGCCATCTCAACACCTGCCCGGTCGGCGTCGCCACGCAGGACCCCGTCCTGCGCAAGCGCTTCACCGGCCAGCCCGAGCACGTGATCAACTACTTCTTCTTCGTCGCCGAAGAGGTTCGCGAGATCATGGCGAACCTCGGCTTCCGCAGCTTCAACGAGATGGTCGGCCAGACCCAGATGCTCGACCAGACCCGTCTGGTCGCGCACTGGAAGGCCAAGGGCCTCGATTTCTCGAAGCTGTTCGTCAAGCAGAAGGAAGAGAAGGGCCAGAAGATCTATCACTCGGAGCGCCAGAACCATCATCTGGAGGCCGTCCTCGACCGCAAGCTGATCGAGAACGCGACGCCAGCTCTCGACCGCGGCGCGCCGGTGAAGATCGAGGCCGAGATCAACAACACCGATCGTTCCGCCGGCGCGATGCTGTCGGGCGCGGTGGCCAAGATCTACGGCCACGCGGGGCTGCCGCATGACACGATCCATGTCAGCCTCAAGGGCACCGCCGGCCAGGCCTTTGGCGCGTGGCTCGCCCACGGCGTCACCTTCGAGCTCGAGGGTGAAGGCAACGACTACGTCGGCAAGGGCCTGTCGGGCGGCAAGATCATCGTCAAGCCGCCGCGCAACGGCGGCATCGTGCCGGAAGAGAGCATCATCGTCGGCAACACCGTGATGTACGGCGCGATCGAGGGCGAGTGCTACTTCCGCGGTATCGCCGGCGAACGTTTTGCGGTGCGCAATTCCGGTGCTGTGGCGGTCGTCGAAGGCGCGGGCGATCATTGCTGCGAATACATGACCGGCGGCATCGTGGTCGTGCTCGGCAAGACTGGGCGCAACTTTGCGGCCGGCATGTCCGGCGGCATCGCCTATGTACTCGACGAGGCTGGCGACTTCGACAAGCTCTGCAACCTCAGCATGGTCGAGCTCGAGCCGGTGCTGTCGGAAGAGCTGATCAACGCCGGCACCTACAACCACTCCGGTGATCTCGAGGCGCATGGCCGGGTCGACGTGTTCAAGAACCTGCTCGATTCCGACGTCGAGCGCTTGCACGTCCTGATCTCGCGCCATGAAAAGGCGACCGGCTCCAGGCGCGCGATCGAGATCCTCGCGAATTGGAAGGAATGGCTGCCCAAATTCCGCAAGGTGATGCCGGTCGAGTACCGGCGCGCACTGCGCGAAATGCAGGCCAACGCGGACGCCGAGCCGAAAATCGCGATCGGGGCGTAAGTATCAACGCTCGTCATTGCGAGCGAAGCGAAGCAATCCAGATCTCTCCTCGGGAAACAGCCTGGATTGCTTCGTCGCTTCGCTCCTCGCAATGACGATGAGGAAGAAACAAACGAATTAAGCGGCAGGGACTTCGGGTTTTATGGGCAAGATCACGGGCTTTCTCGAAATCGAACGGTATGATCGCAAGTACACCCCGGTCGCCGAGCGCTTGAAGCATTTCAACGAATTCGTCGTTCCGCTCTCGGAGAAGGAAACGCGCGACCAGGCCGCGCGCTGCATGAATTGCGGCATTCCCTACTGCCACGGCACCGGCTCGGTCGCGCCGGGCACGCCCGGCTGCCCGGTCAACAACCAGATTCCCGATTTCAATGACCTCGTCTATCAGGGCAATTGGGAAGAGGCTTCGCGCAACCTGCACTCGACCAACAACTTCCCGGAGTTCACGGGCCGCATCTGTCCTGCGCCGTGTGAAGCCTCCTGCACGCTCAACATCGACGACAACCCGGTCACCATCAAGACCATCGAATGCGCGATCGTCGACCGCGCCTGGGAGAACGGCTGGCTGAGGCCCGAGATCAACACCGAGAAGACCGGCAAGAAGGTCGCCGTGATCGGCTCGGGTCCGGCCGGCATGGCCTGCGCGCAGCAGCTCGCACGCGCCGGTCATGACGTGCATGTCTACGAGAAGTTCGCCAAGGCCGGCGGCCTGCTCCGCTACGGCATCCCCGACTTCAAGATGGAGAAGGGTATCATCGACCGCCGCATCGCACAGATGGAGGCGGAGGGCGTCACCTTCCACTACAACAGCCATGTCGGCGCCGCCGGCAACGTCGATCCGCGCGAACTGCTCAACGAGTACGACGCCATCGCGCTGACGGGCGGCGCAGAAGCCCCGCGCGACCTGCCGATCCCCGGCCGCGACCTCGATGGCATCCATTACGCGATGGACTTCCTGCCGCAGCAGAACCGTCGCAATTCCGAGGAGCCTTTGAACGGCGTCACCGACATCCTCGCCGGCGGCAATCACGTCGTCGTCATCGGCGGCGGCGACACCGGGAGCGACTGCATCGGCACCTCGCTGCGCCAGGGCGCCAAGACCGTGACCCAGCTCGAGATCATGCCGGCGCCGCCTGAGCGCGAGAACAAGGGCCTGACCTGGCCGAACTGGCCGCTCAAGATGCGCACGTCGTCGAGCCAGGCCGAAGGCGCGATCCGCGAATACGCCGTGCTGACGCAAAAGTTCTCTGGCGAGAACGGCAAGGTCAAGAAGCTGCACTGCGTGCGCGTCGACGACAAGTTCAAGCCGATGGCCGGCACCGAGTTCGAACTCGACGCCGAGCTGGTCTTGCTCGCGATGGGTTTCGTGCACCCCGTGCACGAGGGCCTGCTCAAGCTCCTGTCGGTCGACCTCGACCCGCGCGGCAACGTCAAGGCCAACACGCTCGACTACCAGACCTCGCGCCCCAACGTCTTCTCCGCCGGCGACATGCGCCGCGGCCAGTCGCTGGTGGTGTGGGCGATCCGCGAGGGGCGACTGTGCGCGCGCTCGATCGACACGTTCCTGATGGGGAAGACGGACCTGCCGCGGTAGTTTTTCGCTCCGCCGCCAGTTTCACGCACACTGTCATCGCCCGCGAAAAGCGGGCGATCCAGTATTCCAGAGGCGGTGACGAATACGGAGAAGCCACGGCGTACTGGATGCCCCGCCTTCGCGGGGCATGACGGCGGAGTGAAGGGATAGCGAGCGGACCTCAACCCAGGACGTGCGGGAAGTGCTTTGCATCCCACTCGTCGAGTCGGAACAGCACCTTACCGTATTCGAGAAGCTTGTCGTTCGGTCGATAGGCGCGCGTCGAAACTTCAACGTCCGACGGTATTGGCATCAAGTGAAAATGCTCGTTAGTCTGACTTAGGGCCAGCAGTTCCTTGACGAGAAGGTCTCGGCCTTCAGGATTAAGCCACAGTTCGAATTCTCCAGCCGAGTTGATGTCTAACGTAATTCGAGCTGCCATAATTGCTCTCCCTCAATTCTGCATCCTCACCCCCAGCATCACCACCGTCCCCGCTGAACCCGCGCCGACGACGTTCGAATCCAGGATGTCGTGGCGCAGGCTGCCCTTGATCCAGAGGTTGCGGTTGAGCTTGTAGATGATGTCGCCTTCGATCGAGTAGGTCTTGTCGTTGCGGTTCTGGCCCTGATAGTCGAGCGTGCCGTAGGTGAACTTGCCGATGCCGGTGAGCCAGCGGCGGAAGTCGTGGTCGACCTCGGCGGTGTAGGTGCGCACCAGCACGCCGGAGGCGCCGGGGATCGTGGTCTCGGCGAGCTGCGTATCGGTGAAGAATTTCACGGTGGTGAGCCCGCTGGCGTTCCAGATTAGCGAGCCCGTGGTCAGGAAGCCGCTGAGCTGGCTGAGCCGCGGGTCGACATAGTTGCGCGCGGCGTAGCCGATCGAGATTTCGCCGGTGAGGATGCGCGAGAACTCGAAGGACGTGCCGACCTTGGCATAGCCGCCGTTTGAATCGCGCAAATAGCCGTTGCGGTCGGCGGCCTGGTCGTGAACGCGGGTGTCGCCCTCGATCTCCAGGAACGGCTTCAGACCCGGCTTGAGATCGTAGGAGAAGCGGCCGATGCCGCCGTACTGGTTGAAGTCGCGATCGTCGTTGCTGGAAACCGTGCCGTCGGTGAGTTTCGAGTTGGTGTAGGCGGTGCGATCGACCGTGGCACCGGCGGCGACCTCGAAACGATTGAAGGTCTGGTCGACGCCGAGCGTCGTGCCGTAGGTGGCGTAGATCGGATATTTCTGCAGTCCGGCCTGGATGTTCGGGCTGCCGGGATTGTCGGTGGCAAGGCGCAGGCGGAGCTGCGAGGTCAGCTTGAGATCGCGATCGACGTCGATGCGGCCGTCGACATGGCCGGTGAAATCCGGCCGATCGATCTCGACGGGCGCCGGCGAGGCGACGCCATCGATCGTCGCAGGCAACTGGTTGCCATAACCGGTGAATGAGCCGCGCAGGTCCGCGACTAGCGCGTGGCGCTCCCAGTCGGACATCACGACGAGCTCGGGCGCCACGACATAGAGCGGCGAGCCGATCGGCTTGTTGAGCCGCGCCGGGTTGGTGTCGTAGCCGCCGGAGAGCTCGAGCGCACCCTTGATCAGGAAGCTGCCGGCGTAGTCACCGACGGGACCGAACGGGTCGTCGTCCAGCTTGAGGCGCCGGCGCAGCGGCTGGCCCGGCACGGTGCCTGCCATCGCCGCCGGCACCGGCGTCTTGTTGGCGGTCTCCGATGGCGGCGGCGCGATGCGCGGCTGGCCGATGCCGGGCGTGGACGTCGCGGTCGGGGCCGGGGTACCGGGGCCGGGCGCACGCTTCGGCTTCGGCTGTCCGGGATAGAGCTTGGGCTGCTGCCGCTTGCGATTGAGTGAGTCATAGCCCGAGGCGCCAGAGCCATTGGCCGCGGGCAGGCCATAAGTCGGCACCTGACCGACGCGCGATGGCGCCGGTGTGTCCTTGTTCTTGCGTGGATCGGCGCTGGGATCGGGCAACGCCGGCAAGGCGTCCGACGGCGGCTGCGCAAATGTGGTCGTGGCCGTCCGCCGCGTCGGCAGCGTGTCAGGCGAGACGAAGCCGCCGCGATTCGGATTGAAGAGGTCTGGCGTGAGGCTCTGGGCGACAGCGGGCGCACTCTCCAGCACGGTCAGCGCAAGGCATGACAAGGCGGCGCGCAAGACGTGCGCGCGTTTGCTCCGGCTCCTGCCTGGAGACGACCCCACGATGGAAAAAACTCCAACGACTTCAGACACTTCAGCAATGGCTTCCGCGGAGGACGCGGGTACCATCGTTAAAGGAGTTAAAACAATTATGGTTAATGAGCCGTTGAGGACGGAGGTACGCGCGTCGCCTCCCTGCCACGACCGTGCTAAGCAGACGGCCACGGGCAAACAGGGTTTGCCGACCTCTTCCCTGGATCAAAGCATGCCGAGCTCGAAACCGCTGATGACCGCATCATCCGGCCCCGCTTCTCCCGACATCGAATCCGCGCTGCGCACGCTGGAGACAGAGAGCGGCGGCATCGGCGCACTCGCCAGCGCGCTGAAGGGACCGCTAGGGGCGAGCTTCACGGCGGCGATCGACAAGATCCGCAACGCCAAGGGGCGCGTCGTCGTCACCGGGCTCGGCAAGTCCGGCCACATGGCGCGCAAGATCGCAGCGACCCTGGCCTCGACCGGCACGCCCGCCTTCTTCGTCCACGCTGCCGAAGCCGGCCATGGCGATCTCGGCATGATCACCACCGACGACGTCATCATGGCGCTGTCCTGGTCCGGCGAGCAGCCGGAGATGAAGAACCTCGTGAATTATTCGGCGCGCTTCGCGATTCCCATGATCGCGGTGACGTCGAACGCAGGCTCCGCGCTCGGACAGGCCGCCGATATCGTGATCGAGCTGCCCAAGGCGCGCGAGGCCTGCCCGCACAATCTGGCGCCGACCACCTCGACCCTGATGCAGGCCGCGATCGGCGATGCCATCGCGATCGCCCTGCTGGAGGGGCGCGGCTTCACGGCGCTGGAGTTCGCGCATTTCCACCCCGGAGGAAAACTCGGCGCGATGCTGAAATTCGTGCGCGACTACATGCGCACCGGCGCGGAGATTCCCGTCAAGCCGCTCGGCACGAAGATGTCGGACGCGGTGGTCGAGATGTCGGCCAAGGGCCTCGGCTGCGTCTGCATCGTAAGCGACGCGGGCGAGATCGCCGGCATCATCACCGACGGCGATTTGCGCCGCCACATGCGGCCCGACCTCCTGACCGCGACCGTCGACGACATCATGACGAAGCAGCCGAAGACGGTGCCGCCCTCCATGCTCGCGACCGAGATGCTGGAGGTGCTGAACACGAGCAAGATCACGACGCTGATCGTGGCCGAAGCAAGCAAGCCGGTTGGCATCGTGCACCTGCACGATCTCTTGCGGGCGGGCGTGGCTTAGTCCGACTGCTGCCTCCTCTCCGTCATTACGAGCGCAGCGATGCAATCCAGAATGCGACCGCGGAGGTTCTGGATTGCTTCGTTGCTTCCGCCTTCGCTCTTCGAGCTACGGCGGACAAGTCGCTCCTCGCAATGACGACGCTTAGAGCGCTGGAAACCGCGCCGCCTTCTCCTCCAGCGGCAATCTCAGCCCGTTCGCCAGATACGACACCGTGCGGTAGACCCCGCAGAGCATCATGATCTCCAAGATCTGCGCGTCGTCGTAATGCGCTGCGAGCGCCGCGAACTCCGCATCATCAAGCGTCGCGCGATGATGCAGGGCATCGACGGCCGCGATCAGCGCCCGCTCAGTCGCAGACCAGCAGGTTGAAGTCGCATCGCCATGAGCGGTGGCGCGGACCTGTTCATCCGTGAGACCCGCAGCTCCCGCGAAGATCGCGACGTGCACGCCCCATTCATATTCGCATGTGTTCAGTGCGCAGGTGCGGTCGATGACGATCTCGCGCGCACGCAAGGACAGTGGCCCCGGGTCCAGGAGGCTGCTGGCGCGAAACTTGTCCCAGGCGCGCTTGTGTCCTGCCATTACCCGGAACAGCATCAAGGGCGGCGCACCGCGCATGATGCGGTTGAACTGCTCATCGATCTCGGACGGGTATGGCGGATCCAGCGGTGCGATGCGCGGTGCGGCAGGTGACATGGCCAACCTCTATGCTACAATAACTGTAGCAACGTACGCTACACTATATGTAGCAACATGCAAGAGGCAGACATGGTGAGGCAGGTCGGGCAACGCAGCGTACGCGGCTCACGCACGGGCCGGCCGATCATGGCGCTGCTGGACCTCTTGGGGAAACGCTGGTCGTTGCGGATCCTGTGGGAATTGCGCGGCGCCCCCCTCACCTCTCGCGCGCTACGCAGCGCCTGCGACGAGGCATCCCCCACGGTGCTGCAGGCGCGGCTGACGGAATTGCGCGAGGCGGGTTTCGTAGAACTTGGGGAGGCCGGCGGCTACAGCCTGACGCCGCTCGGGCGGGAATTGTGCGAGACCTTCATGCCGCTGCACCGGTTTGCGGAAAAGTGGCGAAAGAATTGAGCAAAGCGTAGCGCCTTGCTCAATGCCTTCCCTTCTCCCGCAAGGGGAGAAAGTGCACTCCATAGAGCTCCATACAGCTCCATGCAACTCCACTAAGCAATTGTACTTGCTGGATTTATCTTCACCGCGCTACAGTGTGGTCCATACTCCTCCACCCCCATCGTGGGGACATTTTGAGGGATACTATGGCCCGCCTGACACGTTCTGCATTTCTTGAAAACCGTACTGCACGTTTGAAGCTCGCGATTAGAAAGAAACCTTATGGCGTCTTGATCGCGCCCGGCATCCACCTTTGCTATCGCCGCAACTCAGGCCCGGGCACATGGTCAGTGAAGTGCAACGGCTGGCTCAAGCGCTTCGCGTTGGCCGACGATCACGAGGACGCGAACGGCGGAAGCCTGATGACGTACTGGCAGGCATTGGAGCAGGCCAAGACGCTGGCGCGTGCTGGCGAGTGCAACAACGAGCAGCCGATCAGCGTTGCTGAAGCCGTTGACGCCTATGAAACCGATCTCGAAACCCGCGGCGGGCGCAAGTACAACGCGACCCAGCTCCGCTTGCACCTAACCGACGCTTTGAACAGCAAGGCAGTCGCGCTGCTCACCGAGCGCGAGCTGCGAGACTGGCGCGCCGGCCTGGTGAAGAAGGGGCTGAAGCCTTCCTCCGCCGATCGCATCGGTCGAGCGCTGAAGGCGGCGCTAGCGCTCGCTGCCAGGAACGACAAGCGCATCACCAATGTCGCCGCATGGAAGAACGGCCTGAAGAAACTGCCCGACAGCGAGGTCGCTCGCAACGTCATCCTGCCGGATAACACGGTGGCAGCCTTGGTGAGCGGCTCATATGATGAAGCCCGCGACTTTGGCCTGCTGATCGACGTTTTGGCCGAGACAGGCGCTCGCGAAAGCCAGGTCTTCCGGCTAACTCCCGCTGATCTGCAAGATCATCCGACCGTTCCCCGCTTGATGATGCCAACCAGCCGAAAGGGCAAGAACCGGAAGGTCGAATATCGCCCGCTGCCGATCTCGACGCGGCTGGCGAAGGCGCTGCGGCAACAGGCGAACGGCCGGGCCGCGCACTCGCCGCTGTTCGGCAAGATGTGGAACTTGGCCAAGACCTTCCGTTCGGTCGTCGAACGTCTTGGGCTTGGGCCCGAGGTGACGCCGTATGCGCTGCGGCATTCATCGATAGTCCGGCAGTTGCTCAAGGCCGTGCCAGCTCGCGTTGTCGCTGCGCATCACGATACGTCGATTGCGATGATCGAGCGAAACTACAGCCGTTACATTCTCGGCGATTCAACCGAGGCGCTCACGCGCGCGGCATTGCTCGATCTCGGTGCGCCGGCGAACTTGGCCGACGTTGTTCCGCCGGCACGGCTCGCATCATAACTCTTTGCACTGTCCACGTTGGAATTGATCTCTCATTGCATCCTGGTGCACGAGGTCTCGCTCGCGCAGGGTAACGTCATCCAATGACCTCATCCCCAAGAAGAAGCCCCCTCGTCCTGATCCGCTATGAGTCCCTCACAAGGAAGCTCGGTGGTTCGTTGGAGCCGCCTAGCGCTCGTTAAGCGGCAAGGCAAAGATCCTTGAAAGTGTGCTCAAATTGAAGCAGCGGGGTCGACCCGTAAATTCGCACACAAGCCCAAAAATCTGAAACTCGCCGAAAGAGCCGCGCGTCTCAGAAAGCACGGCAAGACCTGGGAGGATGTTGCCCAGGAGCTGTGTGGGCAGAGAAGCGAACCACCGTCCGCACGGCACATTCAATTCCTCGTTAAGCCCGGACTATGTGTCCGGGTTGGAAGCAAGGTGTACGGGACGTAAGCTGACCATCGGCGCGGATAGGAGGCATCCGACAAGCCGGCTCGCACCACCGGTTTCCGCGCACCTCACGGGTGCTTGGAGGTGCGCGCGAATGACTGACGAGCCACACGACACTGACCCCGATGTGCTGCGTGACCGCCTGCTCATGCAGGCTGAGCGCGGCGAGATCACGGGGGAGCGGGCCGAGACCGAGGCAGCTGCACATGGCCTCGAGTCGTTCGAGAGAAAGCCTGAACTTCCTCGCTTCGATCCAAAACTCAAATCTCACTGGTCGATCGTGATGGCGGTGGCGTGGATTGCGTGGCGCCATTTCGAACTGGTCAGGGAGCAGGATCCTGAGTTTTGTTCGGAGTGTTTTCATTGGATCAGTCGCGAGCTGAAAGAACGCCCGAAGGATGTCGAGCCTGTGAAGCGCATCGGATATTTTTTGGAGGCGCGCTCCGCGCCGACGTTGAGCCGCTTGGCGCTACTGGATGGAGTGTTGCGGGTTCGCGGCAATGTTCCTTTGACCGCTAAGATGACGATCCAGGACGCAGAGGCCGCACTGTGGCGCGCGTTGTCGGAAGGTCATTTGATGGCCGAAGGCGTCGACGCCGATGGCGCGGTGGTCGAGGTTCCATCGCGAGCGTGGGCTCATCTTCGGCTGTTTAACGACAGCGGGCGGGAAACTTTGAGGTACGTGCATAGCCGGACCGAGCCATTCACCGCGGTAACACTGCGGCGCAGCGATCTGTTACGGCTGTGGCCTGACCCGCCGGTTACTGCAAAGACTGCCACCGGCTGCCGGGAGTGGCTGATCAGAGAAATGCAGGCCTCACCTGCCGCCTCGCTGAAATCAAAGGATGAATTCTTCCGGATTGCCAACCAAAAGTTTGGCATCAGCCGAAGGTCGTTCGATACTGCGTGGAAAATGGCAATTGAAATAACAGGAGCGGACTGGTCTGCCGCGGGACGGCGCTCAAAAAAATCGAATCACCGCGCCAACTGAAATTGTGGAGGGTATTTCGAGCCCCGCAACGTCCCTAGAGATGCAGGATGAGTTATGTGCGTCCTACGGAGGTTGTCCTTATGTCGATCTCGCCACACGCATCATCCGCAACCGTCCAGCCGGTCCTGCTCTCGATCAGCGAGGCTGCCCAGCTCTTGGGGATTGGCCGATCAACGTTGTATGGCCTGCTTAGCGACGGAGATTTATCGGGGCTCAAGATCGGTGCAAGGACGTTGATCAGGCGCACTGACCTCGAAGCCCTTCTAGAGCGCCTACCGCGGAAATGACCGACGCCGCAGAGCAGCGCCGGTCGGAATTGGATTACGTCGAGACAGCCGAAATCTAGTCCTGATCAACGCAGTTGCCAAGCGGCGTCGGCCCCTCAACCCCAGAGGAGTCGAGCATGCCGAAATCCCGAACCCAGTTCGCTGCTGTCGGGCCGCCTCCACTGCCAACGCCGCGCCTGGCGCTCAGTATTCCGGAGTTTTGCAAGGCCCACGGCATCAGCGAGGGATTCTTCTACAAGCTGAAAAAGCAAGGTGAAGGCCCACGCGAGATGAAGGTGGGAGCGCGCACGCTGATCTCGTTTGAGTCTGCCGCAGAATGGCGTCGCGCGCGGGAAGCCCAGCACAACCAAGACCATCGCGAGGCCGCGCAATCCGTGCAGTCCGGTGATGCCCATGGCTGAAAAAGACTCTTCCGACGCCGATCTGATCGCTTTTAATGCCGCGCGGACCGTAGAGGAAATTCGGCACCCTTGGCGGGCCGAAGCGAGAAAGCCCCCGCTCGCTGACGCGAATTCCGACCGACAGGCAGCCTTCGAGGACGAGGGGTTGCCGTCATGCTGATCCGTCACCCCGATTCCGCCCGCGGCAACGATCTCTACGAAACGCCCGAGGTTGCCACGCTCGCGCTGCTGCGCGCCGAACCGCTTCCGCGGACGATCTGGGAGCCAGCCTGCGGTCGCGGCGCCATTGTGCGGGTACTTCGTGATGCCGGTCATCGGGTAATCGCGACTGATCTGTTCGATTACAATTCGCCGGATCAGGACCATGCCGATCGCGACTTTCTGCTGGAGCGTAAGGCGCCCGACGGCGTGGAGATGATCGTCACTAATCCTCCGTTTAAGTTGGCGGCACAATTTGCGGCCCATGCTCTATCGCTGTGCCCACGCGTGGCGATGCTGTTGCGCCTCTCGTTTCTTGAAAGCGGCAACGAGAAAACGAAGGCCGGACGGGCGCGACTGCTCGCCCTCGATGGTGGCCACCTGGCGCGGGTTATTATTTTTATCGACCGCCTGCCGATGATGCACCGTCATGACTGGACCGGGAATCGCGTTTCAAATCCAACCGCGTTTGCCTGGTTCGTCTGGGAGCGCGGTCATTCCGGTAAGGCACGAATCTCTCGTATTTGGTGGAGGCGAGGTGTGGTGGAGGCGCGGGCATGACCAGGCGGGTCCTTCCCCAGCGCCGGGCCGCAAAGACCTTCCACATGCGGTTTTGGAACCAAGCGTTCACGGTCACAGTCGGATTCTTCGAAGACGGCACGCCGGGCGAAGTCTTCATCGACAGCCGCAAGACCGGCGGTGACGTAGAGGCCGTCGCAAGAGACGCGGCGGTGACGCTGAGCCTTGGCCTGCAACACGGCGTCCCGATCGAATCCATCCGGCACGCCGTCACCCGCAACGGGGCATCCGGCGCACCGGCATCGATTATCGGCGCGGTCATCGACGCCGTCGCCGATCACGACAAGGTGCCGCGATGAGTCGCACCACAGCCCCGCCGCCGGAGATTGTGCTCACCAGGCTCACCAAGGCCGGCGGGCCGCTGACCAAGCAGATTTCCCTTGCTGCCGACGGCACGCTGATCAAGGACGGTTCGGCCTGCGTGATGACCCGCGGCACGGCCGAGCGCGTCAGGGTTGCCGGCGTCGCTGCGCTCGGCGCGTTGATCGAAAACCTGACGCCGTCACAGGCGCTCGCGCTCGGCACCTTGCGTGTGGACCTGCCTGATAAGGTCAAGGTCGCCACCAAGAAGACGGTTAACGGCGCGACACGACCGGACATCATCGCCCGCACCGGCGCCAACATCGTCTATCACGGCCCGGCATTCGCCCTGCTTGACTACGACACCAAGGCGATGCCGGCTAGTGTCAAGGCCGAGCTGCAACAGCGCGGTGACTTCTGGCCGGCATTGCTGACGGTGCTGCCGGCCCTGGCCGACGTGGCCCGCGTGATGCGGAGCTCGACCAGCGCCGGATTATCGCGCACTGACACCGGAGCCGCGTTGCCGGGCTCGGATGGAATCCACGTCTATGTCACGGTGAAAGACGGCACTGATGTCGAGCGATTCCTGCGGGCGTTGCACGAGCGATGCTGGTTGGCGGGTTTTGGCTGGATCATGGTTTCCAGCAGTGGCGCCCTGCTCGAACGCTCGATCGTCGACCGGATGGTCGGCGGACCGGAGCGTCTGGTGTTCGAAGGCGGGCCGGTGCTGGCGCCGCCGCTACAGCAGGACAAGAACAGCCGTCGTCCGATCACCATTGATGGAGCGACGCTCGACACCATGGCGGCGTGCCCGCCGCTATCGCTGATCGAGCGATCGCGGCTCGAGGAGCTGAAGGCCCGGGAGCGCGAGCGGCTGGCGCCGGCGACGGCCAAGGCGCGCGAGACATTCGTCGGTGTACAGGCCAGGAAGCTGGTCGCGCGCACCGGCCTGTCTGCGAGCGCCGCGAGAGCCGTGATCCTCCGCCAGTGCGAGGGAATTCTGCGGTCGGATGTCGAGCTGCCGTTCGATGACAAGGCGCTGGCCGGGTGCACTGTCGGCGATGTGCTGGCGGATCCTGATCGCTTCGTGGGAGAGACGCTGGCGGACCCGCTGGAAGGCGTCGACTACGGGCGTTGCAAGGCGAAGATCATGCGTCGGGACGACGGCACACCGTGGATCCACTCGTTCGCCCACGGCCGCACCGTCTATGAGCTCAAGCTCGACGCCGGCGCGTTGCGCAAGGCGATGGAGAAGGCGGCAAAGGATGACGTCGTTGTGACGTTCGCGAGGGCGGCAGCCGCCGCCGACCTCGACGCGGTCGAGCTGGCGGAGCTGCGGCAGCTGGCGAAGACGCTCTCCGGCGCCGGCCTGCGCGTGATCGATGGCGCGCTCAAGGCCGCCCAGCAGCAGCACGCCATGCAGAACGCCGACGCCGCACGTGCCCGGGAGGCAGCCCGCCGACAAGACCCGCGGCCGCATATCCGCTCGCCATTGCACGACGAGCCCTGGCTGCCGCAGATGGAAGTGCTGAACGAGGTCATCGGTGGAGTGATCTCCGCCAAGCCGCCGTCACGCGACATCGATGGGGACGCGATGTGGGTGCGCAAGCTCCCCGTACCCAACACGCACGCCTTCAGCCAGTCGGAAGTGAATGTCGAACCAGAGGAGACGACGAATGACTAGTTTGCCACCGCCCGAGCAATGGGTGCTTTGCAAAATGAACGAGATGGAACTCGCTGAGATGATCGAGGAGCAAATCGATTATTACACTGTGGACAAGGATGGCACTGTTCGCTCAGTGCATTTGCCGACGCCCTTCGTGCGACATTTTATGCGGCGGCACGACGACGTCCTGCCGACAATCGTTGCGATCGCGACGGCCCCCATCGTGCTGGCCTGTGGAGAGTTGCTGGCACCGGACGGCCTTGATCGCGAGCGCGGCATCCAGTTCGTCATCCAGGATGAGCTGCGAGCGGTCATTCCGAAACGCAAGGATTGCACGCAGGACGCGGTTAAGGCGGCGATGAAATTCCTATGGGATGAGTGGCTGTGCGACGTCGCCACCGACACCACCGGCAAGGCGACCCTCATTGCCGCCGCGCTCACCCTGATCGAGCGCTCCCTGCTGCCTGACCGGCCGAGCTTCTTCGTCACCGCCGGGCGGCGCGGCGGCGGAAAAACGACGACGTTGACCATGCTGATCATGGCGGTCACCGGACTGTGGCCGGCAGCCGCGGCGTGGTCGACCAATGAGGAGGAGAGGCGCAAGGCGCTGATGAGCTACTTCCTGCTCGGAGTAAGCTACATTCTATGGGACAACATTGCGCGCGGCACGCAGATCTCATGCCCGCACATCGAGAAGTCCTGCACGGCGGCATATTATTCCGACCGCAAGCTCGGCGTCTCCGAGATGGTCGCCACTGCCGCCTCGACCATCCACTTCTTCACCGGCAACAATATCGGGGCGAGGGGTGACCTGGCCTCGCGCAGCCTGCATATCCGCCTCGACGTCGACCGCGTCGACCCCGAGAACCGGCCGTTCACACACCCGGACCCGACCGGTTGGACCGAGAACCACCGCGCCGAGATCCTGGCGGCGCTCTACACCATTCTGCTCGGCAACCCGCAGCTCAAGGCGCCGCGCGACGCCGCGGGCAAGACCAGATTCAAGATGTGGTGGCGACTGGTTGGTTCGGCGGTCGAGAACGCCGCCAGGCTGGCCGGAGAGGAGCTCGATTTCCAGAAGCTGTTCATCACGCAGGAAGAGGACGACGAGGAATCGGTATCACTCGCCGACGTGCTCGAAATCCTGGCGAAGCACTGGCCGGACAAGCAATTCACGGCCGGTGCGGTAGCGGGAATAATCAACGACTGGACGCCGAACGAGGACAAACAGGCGCTGCGCGACTTTTTGCTGCCGGGCGCCCTGGCCGGTCACGTGTTCGCGGCAAAGACCATCGCCCGATTACTGAGGCGGCACCTGGATGAGCCGGTTCGCAGCGGCGCGCGGACGCTCGTCCTGCGAAGGCAGCTGCACGCCCATTCGAAAGTATTCTTGTACCAAATCGAAAGCTTGAAGGATGGCGGGTGATTGTGGGGATTGCGGGCATTGCGGGTATCGTTTCAGGCCTCCCTCAACGACCCGTGCCAATTTCACACCGCCGCTTCAAATGTCAGCGACTGGATGTGTGAAGGGTGTTTGGGAAACCCGCAAAGCCCTCCAAGCCCGCACAATGACGGGGCTTCGCCCGCCAAAAAGAGGCCGGCGGCGATCTTGTCGCCGGCACCCTCAGGCTGCCGCTGAGCGGAGGTTTCAGTCACAGCATTCGCCGGTCAGGACGAACTGCGTTATGATGGGTTCAGACCCCAACGAACCGGTCACATAGCATTGTCTCACCAACAAAAAGCTGAGGTGCTACCCCCTCGCAATAAGATGGCCTTGGACACGCTTGCCGGCGTGCGGCGCGAAATGTCCCGGATCTATAGGCTTGGATTGAACGGCAAGATCCAAACCGACGAAATGTCAAAATTCGTTTTTGTGTTGCGGGAGATCCGCGCCTGCATTGAGGCGGAGCTTTTGACAGACGTGCAACAGCGACTGGCCGTGCTGTCGCGAGATATGGACAACCACAATGGTCAACGCATCCCTCATCAGCCGGCTCTCTCACGCAGTTGACCTGATTGAGGAGCGGATCCAGCAGAACCGTCCGTGGAAGGTCGTGACGGTTCGTCGTGGCTATAAAGAGGACGGGAATGCGGCGCAAGATCGCCATTTCGCAGCCCATCCGGAAGATTGGGGCGCGGACGTCGTGATCTTCGAGTTTTGCAATGATAAGGGAACGGCCGAGGAGTGCCGAGATTGTTCCTCGCCGGCCGGAGCCAGCGCAGTTAAGATCCAGGAGCCACGTGGAGCTGACCCAAGGTGATGCCATCGACCAGCTCGGCCCCCACGAGGTGGAGTTCTGCGACTCTTGTCGAACCCCTAACATCCTCCCTGATCTGGCGCTTCACACTGGGCGGAGCGTCAGGTTGACGGAGGCCGAGCCAGGGTTGTACTATTTTCTGGAGAAATCAGTACAAAACCGAGCTAAGCGAATGGCGCGAAAGGGAAAGCTGGTTGAAGCCGTAGCCTATATGCGGACCAGCACGTCAACGAATGTTGGAGAGGGCAAGGACAGCGAGAAACGCCAGCGGGTCGCAATCGAGGCCTATGCGAAGGCCGCAGGGTACGCCATAGCGCCGACGGACTGGTTTTACGACGCTGCCGTAAAGGGCGCCGACCCCGTTACGGCCCGTCCCGGCTTCGCTTCGATGATGGATCGCATCGCGACCAATGGTGCTCGATCCATCATCGTTGAAAGTCCTGACCGTTTTGCTCGTGACCTCGCGGTGCAACTCGCCGGCCACGATTATCTCAAAAATCTGGGTGTTGCGCTAATCCCGGCAAGCGCCCCGGATTTCTTCCTCGAAGACACGCCAACAGCAGTGTTGGTGCGTCAGGTGCTTGGCGCGATCGCGCAATTCGAAAAGGCGACACTTGTCGCAAAGCTGCGCGGTGCGCGCGAGCGCAAGAAGGCGAAGACTGGCAAGGCCGAGGGCCGCAAATCATATGCCGAAGCGAATCCCAACGTAGTTGAGCTGGCGCATCAGTTGAGCGAGCAGCGTCCGCGATTGTCGCTACGGGGGATATCCGCCGCACTGGCATCTCAGGGCTTCACCACGCCGCGCGGTCTGCCCTATTCGGCCTCAGCAGTGGCATCGATGTTGGCTCGCTAGGAAGCAGAGAGCTAGCCAAACGCCTGAGAGTGATTTCACTACGGCCGGCCTGTCTGCTAACGAGATCGCATGTGGCGCTGGTAACCATCCTCCCCCTCAAAACGTTGGCATATTGCTCCTTCGTCCTAGCGGGTGAACGGCTCGGCGACCTGACGTTCCGGGCCACCATGCGGTCGCTTCTGGTCAAGGGCCTGTGCATCCGCCCCAAGTACGTCGACGGGGACAACCCGGACCTGGGCCATTTCCAGCCTTATGATCGAAGACAAGCCAAAAATGGTATTTAGCCAAGTGAAAGTGACGCCGCCAGCGTGAAACGGCCCTAATCGCGCATGCACAGGAAACGGATTGCACGGTTCGCCATTGCGAGCGATGATAAAAAAAATGCGGTTGGAATGGACTAGCCTCCTAGGCGCTCTGGCTCCGGCCGCACCACCTTTTCTGGCAAAACCTGCTCTATCCAAAGCGGGAAACACCTTTGCGCAATGACGGGGCCGGATCTGGTCGATAGGGCTGTAATCGGCGCTGGCGGTCCCCGCCGGACTGCGGGGGGGGCGCAGTGTGGTCTTCCTCACGTTAGGCGCGATCCAAACCGCTCAAATAGACGTTTCCGATAGTTGAAGTAAGACGAATTCCGATCTGTGGGGCTAAGGATGCGGTCGGCACTTCTGGTCATTCTGGCGCTGATCGTGATGTTCACGGGCGGCGCGGCGCGCGCGGAAAAGCGTGTTGCCCTGATCATCGGCATTTCGAAATACGAGCGGGTCCCGCAACTCGCGAACCCGGCGAGCGACGCCGATGCGGTATCCTCTCTGTTCAAAAGCGTCGGGTTCGACGTAGTCAACACCGAGCATGACCTCGGCATCGCCGGCTTCCGCCGGTCCATCCGCAATTTCTCCGATATCGCCCGGGACGCGGACATCGCGGTGGTGTACTACGCCGGGCATGGCATCGAGGTCGACGGGGTCAACTATCTTATTCCCGCCGACGCCAAACTGTTGAGCGACATTGATATCGAGGACGAGACCATCTCGCTTGACCGCGTTCTGAAGGTGCTGGAGGGTGCGAAGCGGCTCAAGCTCATCGTTCTCGACGCCTGCCGCGATAATCCGTTCGCCAAAACTATGAGCCGAACCGTTGCCAGCCGTTCGATTGGCCGCGGTCTTGCCAAGGTCGAGCCCGCGATGTCGGACACGCTGATCGCGTTCGCAGCGAAGGCCGGCGCGGTCGCAAGCGACGGGGATGGCAAGCACAGCCCATTCGCGACCGCGCTCGTCAAAAATATCGCTGAGCCCGGCCTAGACCTTCGCCTCGCATTCGGCCGTATCCGCGACGAAGTGCTCAAGGCGACTGCGAGCCGCCAGGAACCCTTTGTCTACGGCTCACTTGGCGGCGAGACCATTGCGCTGGTTCCCAAGCCGATCGACCTGGATACGGCTGCCCGCGTCGACTACGAGCTGGCGGCCCAGGTCAGCACGATGGACGCCTGGCGCTCATTCCTTGTCGCCCACGGAAGCGGACTGTACGCGGATCTCGCGCGAGCGCAGCTGACCAAGCTGCAGGACGCGCAGCTTGCGCGAGAAAAGGCTGACGCAGCGCGACGAAACGCCGAAGTCCAGGCGACACAGAAGGCCGAGGACTTGCGCAGGCAGCTGGAAGAGCAAAGCGCACGTCAGACAGCGGAGGCCAAGCAGCAAATTTCCGAGCAGGCCAAGAAGGAGCTTGAGGAAAGCCGCCGCCAGCTCGCTGCACAGGCCAAGAAAGAGCTGGACGACGCGAGAAAACAGGTTGAGTTGGCGCAGCAGCAGGCCGAAGAGGCCCGCAAGCAGCTTGAGGACATCCGCCGTCAGGCCGCTGCCGACGCCCAGGCCCAGGTCGAGAGGGCCAGAGAGGCCAGGGAGGAAGCGGCGAAAATGTCTTCCCTCACGCCCGCACCGCCAGTCCCACAGGCTCCCCCGCCTCCTTCGCCCCAGATCGATGCCTCCGATGTCGCGCGGCTACTGCAAGCTCACCTCAAACGCGTCGGCTGTGATTCAGGGAGCAGCGAGGGGCGCTGGGACGAGAGGTCCAGAAAGGCGCTCGCTCTCTTCAACCAGTATGCGAAAACAAACTTTGACATCAAGGTTGCAAGCCTGGACGCGCTGGACGCCGTGCGCGACAGGAAGGACCGTGTTTGTCCGCTGATCTGCGCCAAAGGACAGCGGGTCGACGGCGATCGTTGCATTCAGATCAGCTGCGGGAAGGACTATTTTCTGAACTCGAACGGGGAATGCGAGAAGCGATCGGAGCCGCCGCCAAAGCCACGCGAGCTCGCGCGCGAGCAATCGCCGAAGGTACAGGCCCCTCGGCCATCGGGGGGTGGAAAATGCTTCAGCTTCGGCGGGAAAACCTATTGCGAGTGACCACAGCGCTTCACACAAGCGAGCCAGGGTTCGGCTTTCGCAACTCCGCGACGCCCTCGCGGCGAGGATGTCTCATGACAAGCAATAGACTTTTCCAGGCGATCGTGTTCGCAGTTTGCACTGGTCTCAGCCCTGTCTTTGCTGCCGCGCCTGCCGGTTTGCGGAATAAAACAATCCACGTTTCGTACTTTGTCGCGGTTCCCAGGAGAGGGTATGACGGCAAAGAATCCATCCGCGGCCGGACGATTTCGCGAACAATTTATGTTAGCAGTCTCGGCCGCGCTTTTGCCAACAGGGCAGATGTCGGCGGCAGCAAAAGTTACCAGCGTTCCTTCAGCCAAGCAGGCCCAGAGGATACAGGCCGAAATTACCAGTTTGAAGGATCAAGAATGATCATCACAACCGCGGCCGGCGACAACGGCGCCTCACAGATCACAATCAATTTCGATAGCAGTTTTCGGACCTGTTCCGTGGCTGTCATAATCGGGAGCTCAGGTGGTGCGATATCGTGGATCAACTTTCACGGAGAGCGGGTGACGGCCACGGGCGCGGCGTCGATATCCAACGCGACTTGTTCTATCGAAAATGGCAACGGGGTTGCTCAATAGTCGCGATTTGAAGCGGGAGTTCCTACAGCCAGCGCATGCCCTGCAAACCGATAGATACCGCCCGAGGTCTTGCTCTCCTTGTTGGAGGCTCTGCCCGGTCCATACGGATAACCCTCGTCGCAACATCGAGGGCGAGTCGAAGAGATCCAGCGGACGTCGAGGCCAGAGGGTCGCCTTTTCGGCGGCGGCGCGAACTGGTAAAAATTTAGATTAGTGGAGAAAGGTTCACATGGGTTTGGCCCGTTCAGCCGTCAGTGTTGTTTTCATCGGCGCCGTGTGGATGGGGGCGGCTCCAGCAACTGCTGCTCCGCAACAACTGCTGAACAAAACGGTTACGTTGAGTTGGAGCGCACAGGCTGTTGTGCGCGATCCCAACGGAAAGGAGAGGCAGACCCGCAACAACATCAAGTACATTGTCTACATTAGCTCATTGGGTCGGTTGTTCGAGTACTCGTCGCGATCGATCGGAGGGCGCACCCAGGGCGCAGATGTCGACCCAAACGCGGCGAAAAACGGTATTGGTGAAGCCAGAGGGCTGCGGTTTGAGGGCAACCGGCTTGTCGCCTACCGCGGTTATGGGGGCGGCGGCGGTTCGGGCGCGATGCGGGCCGTCGCGACTTTCGATAGCAGCTACTCCAGCTGCACGGTGGCCGTTGTGGTTGGCAAAGAGAACGGCAAAACCATCAAGCGTCAGGGGTTCGATGGCGTCGTGCGCGAGATTCTCTCAGTAGAAACATTGGGTGCCACCTGCTCAATTCAAAACGGCAATGCATTCGCGAACCGGTAGCGCCATCAGCATCAGCATCTGATCGCAAGCGATCGACCCGCGCTTCGTAACCGCTGTTGAACGTCCCGCAGCCACGACGTTTGCGGCACCTACACGCTTACGCATCGGCTCGCCGCTCAGCCTCAAAGAGGCGCGCCAATGCGACGGCACCATGTAACCTGCTCTAGGGACGGTCGCCGAAGGCGGCCTCCGCCCCTTCTCGCAAGCGAGGCGGGGTAATAAAGGACCGCGGCGTGCTGGCCTGCGCGTCCAGATAGCAAGGCGTGTACATCGCCTGGAGCTGCTTGCCCCTGAGGAAGATCATGTGTGGGCTGAGCCCGCCCCGCTGCGCGATCCAGCGCCGCACCTGCGACGGATACATCGAGTACAGCAGCTGGGTCGCCTCGGGATTGGTAATCGCCCGGCCATTGGAACCGAAATCCCAGGCGGCATGGAAGCCGAGCGTCGCGTTCGAGGTCACGCAGATCCGGTCGTGCGGGATGGCGCCGAGAACAATGGTGCAGGCGGAGGCGCAGAGGCAGTCGATGATGACGGTTTCGCCGGAACTGCGCAGATCCTGATATCTGTCGACATAGGTTCCGATCCGGCCACCAGGGTCATCCGCGATTCGTACCACCGCATGACTCGCTCCCATGCCCGCGAACAGAAGTACGGACGTCAGCACCACCAACAGATAGATCTTCATATGTTGCTCTCCGCTTCCCCATTGCAGGCGGATGACGACATATCGGCTTCGCCTCGACTGTGATGCGCGGCACATCAATGATGGCGCGGCGGGAAGGGCGCCGGCGGTTGATCTAGTGCCAACCGCACCCAATCCCAGCTCACCGGCGGCGTGATGCCCCCCACCCCGGCAAAGCGAGCATCGCCACTGCTTCGCACGCCGCGGGCAATCGCCTCGTTTGGCAATGCAGATTGCAAATATGACAACATTTCCGACGTGCCCCTGTCAGATCGAGATCGCCAATTGGTTAGTTCAATACCGGCGACAGAGCGCGCCAAGCGGTGTCCACCATGACGTCTGAGTGTCAGTTCAAGTTGCAGTTCAGTGATGAATGTTTCACCCAACCACTGACTATGACTGAGTTGTACTCGGCGGACCCCCATGCCCAACGCACGCTCTGTTTATCCGTGTAGCTAGCAAAGAGATCGATATGGGTCCCTTTCGGCAGCTTAAACCAGATTACGCCAGGAGCGTCGGACTGATGCCACATCTTATCGGCATTGACGGGAAGAGTCGTGACGTTGGCAACACCAGTAGTTTCACATCGTTCACTAGCCGTCTCTGCACCCGCGGCACCCACCGACAAGATGACGATAATCGGTGCGTAAAGACACTTTTTCATTGCTCCTCTCCTATTTCATTCGCGCCATCAGCGCGCTTCATCTGAGCACGGGGTCGGCCTTCCGCCGGATCTCATGCACGCGCGAAATCGCCACGGCTCCACGAAGCTCCCGGCCCACAGGCCGCGTTGGTGGTGCCGCGCCTCGTCCTGTGAGCTAACATAGCTGCCCTTGCTGTATTGCGGCCAATCGAGCGCGAGCCCGCTGCGCACGATCCAGTCCGCGATGTCGACGTTGTCGACCGTGCACACCGCGACGCTGCGGCCATAGCGGTCCCGGTCGACCTCGACGCATTCGACCGGGCGGTGCGCGATGAACTCATAGAGCGCGTTGGCAACTTTCTGACCGCATCGATACAGGTCGCTCTCGGCGTCGCGGCATAGCTGGTTGCTTTCGGGCGCGTCGATCCCGAACAGCCGGATGCGGCTGCCATGAATTTCGAGTGTGTCGCCGTCGATGACGCTGGCTTGCCCGATTAAGTCGGCGGCTATCGATGACCCACCGGACAGGGCGAAAAGGACTGTGGTTACGACAACCGACTGGATCAGTTTCATTGCGGGACCGAAGGGCCGATCCTTTGTTTGTGAATAGAACAATCATCCCCGTTGCCGCGCTTTGTTCGCGGTATGCCCCTAGCGGCCACGACGTCAGCGAAGTGGAGCTACGTCGAACCATTCATTTTTCGATGCAGATTCGGATGTCGTTGGACCGATTCATGAAGACGTATGCATCCGGACGATAGGAGTACGTGTAGTTATAGCTGGTGCAACGCACCGCAGTGTTGTCATCGAACACCAAGATGCGATCATATTCGCAGCCAGTGAATTCGCCCTTGCGCTCGTTGTCCTGAATGAACCCAGCCACGGTCTTTTTTGCTACGAGGGTATAGCCGACGACCCGATCAAAACGGCAAGCAGCGTGACAGGGAAGAATGGTTCCGACGAACAGTAGCAACGATAATACTAACCGCAATTGGTCCTCTCTCAGTTTGCTAAAAACCTGTTGTTGCATGTCATTTGGCGCTGCGTTGTGCAAGCTATGGATGGCCCCCGACCGAACATGACTATTTTCCGGCCACTATAGCCCGTAAACGGTCGGGGCCTTCGTTATGAAGCGTGACGCAGGCGTTCATGTGCTCTTGCAGCAAAATCGAAATATTCGAGCAACTTTTTTCAATCTTTTCCGTCATTTCCTGATGCGCCATTTCAAGCCGCGCCTTCGACGCGTTAAACGAGACCCCGGCGACTTCACCTATTCGGAAGCCGCGCTCCATCAGTGCACCGCCGACCTCTTTGTACCGCTGGCCGGTGGGATCACGCTCGCCGTTTTTCATGATCATGCATGCCGCAACGATATTGGCATAAGCCGCACAGATCAGATGCTCATGCGCAAGATTGTTGGCTTCCTGCATAGCCTGGCGATTCAAGGGGAACGCAGCATCCTGCGCGCTCATGGCCTGAGTGGTGCCGAGTGCCAAGCTCAGCACCAGTGCAATTCGTCTGATAAGCATGGGTTTCCTTTCGGCCTCGACCGCTTAGCGGAAGCCGTTAAGACGCTCTTGCGATTGCGCGCCAATTACTTGCTGCTTTGGGCCGCCGCCTTCCAGCGCGCCCTGCCGGTGGATCGGAACACAACGGCGGACACATCCGAAAAATGCGGTTGTACTTCTATCCGGTTCTCACAAGGGAAAAAGCAAAGCCCGCGCCGCGATGTGCTGGCCAGGCATAGGTGCGAATCTCAGTTCCCCCTGGCCTGCCAAAGCAAACAATTGGCTTAAAATCCCAAGAGCATCCGTTGAGTTCGACCTATATCATAGGTTGCTCGGACTGCGGATTGCGCCATCGAACTGACCGAGCCGATTATGTGTGTGAACGCTCGTCAGAAGGATCTGGACGCAAGGTCAGTCGGTTCATGACATTGGCCAAGGCGCTGAAGCTCTCGTTCGCCGTCGTGCGGATCGGCGAGTACCGCTGCAACGCGGCTGGCGCTTTATGTCCAACGCGGAAGGCCGCAACCGCTACCGCCAGATGATCGAGACAGCGACCGAAGAGGTGAAGGCGCGGAAGGCAGCCTGATGAGCGACGACTACCAAAAGTTTCTGCGCGACAACGTCGTCGAACCGGAAGAGCACAAATTCCCATGGTGGGCTTAGGGCGGCATTGCAATGATTGTCATCCCGGCGATCAAGTTTCTCGTCGCTATCGCGACCACCGCTAACTGACGTTTCGTCCCTGCGCACCGCGATGCCGAGTTCGAAGCGCAAATCCCGGACTTCACAACAGGAGCAATGCCAGACCAATGAGACGCCTTCCACTCGCATCCGCAGCGCTCGTGCAGCTGATGTTTCCTGCATCGGCGGGTGACGTCAGCGCCGCCGATATCGCCAGGCTGCCTCAGGATAAGGTCGCCCTGATCAAGCAGCAGTGCGCCCACTGGGGCAATCAAGGCAAATTCGAAATGCAGAGGTATTGCGAAGATGAGGAATACGAGGCTCTGCAAGAGCTGATCAATCGCGGCAGCCTCAAGCCCAATGGAGACCGGCTGTGAAGACGTCTCTCCTCGCCGCTGCAGCCGCGCTGCTGATGGCAACTGCTGCCCCTGTCAGCGCCGAAGATCTCATGATCAGCGGCTACTGGCGGGCCTACCGCAACGTGGTCGGCGACAAGCCCACATGCGGGGTGTCCACCAGCACCGCTGATGGCGGCACCTTCATGATCAAGTATTTCTATGGCGACACCTATCTCACGGGCCATGTCATGAAGCGCAGTTGGCGATTCCCGTCGGACGGTACCTACATCAACATCCCGCTGACCGTAGGTGTTGATCGCAACCCGATCCTGAGAGGCAACGCCATCGGCTACACGCAGTTCGTGTCTCCTGAAGATGGGGTCAGGCAACCGCTGCCGACGCTGGAGTTCAGCATCACACCGCAGAAGACGAGCATCGATCAATTTCTCGACGATTTCTCGTTGGCGGCCAAGTTCTGGCTGCGGTTCGACGAGGGGTCGGAAAAGCCTTGGGTGCTGGACATGACCGGCTCGGCGAAAGTGACCTTGGTCTTCAAGGCCTGCGCGCTGGAGCTGATTAGGCTCAGCAAGGGGAACGATTCCCTCACCTCACAACCCTACGGGCAGCCTCGCGCGACGCAGCCCTATGGCCAGTCGCAACCGACTCAGCCGTACAGCAACCGGAGCGAGGAGGCGCCGCCGCAGCAGCCGCAAGACCAGAGCCGGGCTCCGACGCCGAAGACGGTGAAGACCAAGCCGGTCAGGCGGGACGACGGTTCGATCTGATTACAACAATCATCCCGACAGCAACGAGAAGGGAACGACTTGACGTGAAGAGGCTATCCATCGCGGGCGCAGCGATGCTGTTGTCGACTGCTGCCGTTGCAGCCAACAAGCCAACCATCCTGATGCAAACGGGCGCGTGGACCGCCTACAGCATGATTGCAAGTGATGGTGTCACACCACTCTGCGGGATGTACACAATCGGTGGCAATCGCCGGATGTACGTCACGTATTTCCGGCATCGCTTCGTCGTCCATTTCTATAAAGCGTCATGGCGCGTGACGGTCGGCACCAAGGTGAAGACGACGCTCAGAACCGATAGCGGCGAGACAGACACCGGCACCGGCGTTGCCTATCGGGATGACACTGGCCAACAGACCTATCTCGCCGTTAATGTGAACCAAGGCGCGGAAAACGGCTTCCTTGATCGGATCGCCCGTGCCGACAAGCTGACCATTTCTTTTCCCGATGGGGATGAGGCGGATTGGACCGTGCGGATGGACGGCAGCCGCCCGGTATTGGATGCGCTGAGACAATGTGCCAAAACGCTCGACGAACGCGATGCCGCTACAGCAACGCAGCCCTTCAAGCCAAAAGCCGAAACCCCTGCAACGCAGCCGACCACTCCACAGGCGGAGGGAATTGCACCGGAGACGCCCAAAGTGGTGAAGCCCGGAGCCAAGAGGGACGACGGCGCGATCTGATGGAGAAGCTCACCCTGACCGAGACGGCGTTCTACGCCGCAGCCCTGAATTCATGCCGCGGCCACCCTCATGTTGGCACCAAATCCCAAGAAACTGTCATCAAATCACAAGAGTCGACCGCCGCGTTCATGTTAGCGAGCCCTGTGAGTCGTTCTTCTTTGGCTCTGCGATCATCGAAGCCGCATGCAAGCGTGATCCCGCAAGACCGGTTTTCCCAGATCAGCCGCGAATGAAAAATGAACGAACCAGAGCCGAGCTACGGGCTCGCTTCGGTGCAAGATGCACAACCTGCGCATAGCCGTCAATGAACGACCTGAAATGCAACGACACTCTATCGCGATCAACTTGCTGCGCGAGTTCGGTGGAAATTGAAAAAATGTTGGGGCGCAAAGGTCTCATACTTATAACCTTCGCATGGGCTGTCGAAATTGTCGGTGTGCTCACTGGCTTCACCACCGCGGTCGTCACCACGTATCCAAATGGTGAACTGCCAACATCGCTTTGGTCATGGCTGATGGTTTTGCCCATGGCCATGGTCGCCATCGCAGAGCTTGGCCGTGTCCCACTGACAAGCGTGCTGTTCCATCGGCACAAAGTAATGCAAGTGCTGGCCTTTGTCGGAATCGTTTTCCTTGCAGGCCTCTCCTTTGAGAACTGGACATTTGGTTTCGAGCGGATCGTCGAAATGCGGCTCAAGCCGGTCAGCGCAGCTAACCTTGCTTTCGCACAAGCCGACGCCAAGCTGAATGACATAAAAAGCAGGCGGGACGACGTGATCGATGGCGATACTAAGCGTCGCGTTGAACTTGACAATCAACTGAAGGACGTCGAGGCCCAAATCCAGGCCGAGAATGATCGCCACTCCGAAGAGATGGTGAGCGGAATTCCCAATAGGTGCAAGCTCGTTAGGGAGAGGTGCGTCGTCCCGGAACAAAACAAAGAGAATCAGCGGCACGACAACAGGATCAAGCCTTTAGGCGAGCAACGCGATGATCTCCGCAAGGCGCAAGTCAACGTTATCAACGGCGACCGCAACGCCATCAAACAACTGGATATTGAAATCACCGAAGCGAGCCGAGCGGTAAGCGAGGTCAGAAACGCGCGGGACGAGCAGATCAGCCAAAATCAGATCTATCGGCTGGCGGCCATGTGGTACCGCATCAGCGCTACAGACGTTTCGAATGAGCAGTTTGAGTTCGTGCGGTTCTGGTTCTCGACCTTTAGCGCGCTCGCCGTGGCCCTCGCGGGCAGCGTGGCGGCTTTGGTGTACTACGCTAAACAGCGCCTTCCCGGTGAATCGCGTTTGTCACGGCTTGTAGCCAAACTCTTGAAAGCGCGCCGCGCCTATTACGACCGTAAGCGCAGGCCTGTCTATCGCGACGTACCGGTGGAGAAGGAAAAGATCGTCTACCAGGACCGCGAGGTGCCAGTTGAAAAGATCGTCTATCGCGACGGTAAGGAGCCGCCAAGAATTGTCGAGAAAGAAGTGGTCAAGTGGATCGACCGCATCGTGCTCATTCCGCGGTGGGGCATCAAGGCTCCGTTTCACGTCAACTCCTTAATCAGGGACAAAAAAACAAACGACACGCCTGATCTGAGCGAAATGCGGAAGATGAGAGATGCAGGATAAGACCGAAACCATGCTTGACCAGACCTATCTGCGGCCCGGGATCGTTGCCCGGACCGGAGCCGTTGGAATGGCAGCAATCGGCATAGGGGCTGGCGTGCTCCTCGCCTGTTATGGAATATCATTCTTCATTCACCCCGACAGCAAGCGACTAGACGGCCTGACAGCGAAGGTGGAAGAATTTGTTAGGCGGCCAGATCGAAGTGAGCAAGTTATCGCGAAGCTGGACGGTCTCAGGCGCGACGCCGGGGAGATCTCCGGCGGCATCACTGCGCGCCTCGCTTCCATTGAGGGGAGCATCGAAGAAATCAAACACAGGCCAATCATTTCCGGCAGTCCCGACAACCATGAAAAGACCAATGGCAACGTAATCGAAAGAGAAGTAACGGTGTTTCACAGGGTTCCGCACGACAACGACAGTGTGGTCATGACTGGCTGGGATTACGCTGATGGTGCTTCGGCCGACCAGCCGCCAAAGAGACAATACTGCTACTGGCAGAGCGAATGGTTGGGAGGCACGACGGCTCAAACCACTATTTATCTTGCCCATGATCGCCAGCGCTTACAAGGCATTGCGGCAGGTGTGCCGCAGCTTGAGGATGCGTTGCGGAAGTGCATCTGGTGGAACGCGTCATCGAACTGGAATCGGTAATTCAAGTGAAGACGTTACTTGCGGCGGTCACAGCGGGGAATTGAAATGAACTATCGCATCGTAGTCGCGCCAGGAGCGCGCTCACGGTGGGAGGCAGGATGAGGCTTGGGAAATTGACGGCAGCGCTGCTCGCCTCACATCAAGTCCACCGCCGGACAGGCCGGACTGCTGGTGCAGATTTTCAAGACGAGTTGGGACCCACCGGACGGCGTCAAGGCCAGGTCCATCGCACGGCATACGCCCGCTCACCGTGGCCGATGTCGAGACAGCTGCGGCATTGGCGGAAGAGCGCGCCGTCGTGGTCGGAGCGACCGTCGAAATTCTGGCCGAAAGATTTCAGGAAGTGCGCGAGCAACGAGACGCGCTGCTCGACGAAGTCAGGATGCTGAGAACAGCCTTCCAAAATTTGACCGCAGCTTTCAACCGTGCCGACAACAATCGTCGGCAGGCCGTACAGGCTCCCGGCTGAGCCGGATGGTCGCTGGATTATTTGGCAAGGCCTTCCGATTTGGTTCGGCCCGTCGGTCCGGGGCTGGCCCGGGCACATTTGCGACGCGGGCGACAATGGGCGGATATGCTGAGGTGCGGCGGCGGAGGGGTGCAGGAATTTTAAAATCAGCCGGACGTGTGCGTTGGGGTGCCCGCCTTTTTCAACGGAATCGGCCAGAAGGCGGCATAAGTTATTTCATTCGATCAGTTCGTCGGTGGTGACCAGCAGGGATGGAGTAAGGGTCAGACCAAGCGCTTTGGCCGTTCTCAGGTTGATCGCCTGCTTAAGACGGGTTGGCCGCTCTACCGGTAGGTCTGCAGGTTTCGCACCCCGCAATATCTTGTCGGTGTAGCTGGCGGCCTTGCGGAAATAGTCGAGATAGTCTGGTCCATAGGACATCAGAAGGCCATGGGAGACCATTTCTGAAACAAGACCGATGGTCGGCAATCTGTGCGCGATCGCCGTAGCACCGACGCGCGCCCGTTCGTTAAACAACATTGGTCCGACGACAACTACACCATCCACGTGAAAAGCTGAGGTGCTACCCCCTCGCAATAAGATGCGATTTCAACGCGCTCCACTCGCGCAAGCACGACAACGAAGTGAAGCTTTGCGCATTCGATGTGCTCGCGATGGACG